>NZ_JAQVNX010000190.1 GCF_028702905.1 Methanofollis sp. | reverse complement strand
CTGTAACGCTTTCCTCGAATATGAAGTAGTAGAAGAAACGTAGGAAAAAGGTTCTAAACTTATTTTTTCGGCACCCTCACCAGCATATCGCCGCTCTGCAGCACCTCAATCGAGACGCTGTCCCCGGCACCCACCCCATAGTTCTCGCGCCACACTTTCGGGATTGCGATCACTGGTGTTCCTCGGCCGCATGTGTAGACCTTGCGGCTCCCCAGACCGAAGCGGAATGGTTCTCCCATGGTAATCCATACGATCACTATATAGATATATATATCGTCTGGGTTGACACAGGGACACATACAGGGGATTGCCCCTGAAAAGATGAATCTCTATACCTCCCTTCGCTCTATCAGTAGTTATGAGAGGTGATACGACATGGCAAATATTCTCGGGAGTATAATCACGGCCGGCATCGCCATCATGGCGATTGCGCTGCTCGCGATGACGACCGGGCGGACCCTCGTGGCGCTACCGGGATTCAACGAGACCGATCCCGCTGAGGCCCCGTGGGCAAGCACCATGGCCACCGTGGGCGACAACGCCGGCACGGCGTTCAACCTGCTCGGCATTGCGCCGCTCGTTCTCGGCGCCGCCGCGATCATCAGCATCATCATCGGAGCATTCGTCTTCACTTCGGACTGAAGGAGGCACACATGGCACCTCCTCTCCGTTCCGAATGGAAGCGAAAAACCCGCGCAATGCGCCGCGGGATCGACCAGGGGTGGGCCGAAGGCGCCCTCCTCGGCCGCGTCCCGATTTTGAGCCCCCTCCTCGGCGCGATCCGGGGCTGGTACCGCACGACGATCACCCTATTCAAGGAGGACCTCGCCTCATGAGGCATACTCTTTTTGGCATACTCACACTCGCTACAATACCTGCAGCCGCTTCAGCCCTCTCCCCCTTTCCGGAGTCGGCCACCCTGCCCGCACAGGCGGCAGAGAACACGACCATAGCCCTGCAGCATATCTATTCTGTGCAGGAAACCGCCATCCCTGGCACCGTCTGGGGGTTCCTCTTACTCATCGGGCTCGCGTTCCTGACAATCTCCATCCTCATCCCCGACCGGGGCGAGCTCATCACCGGGCTCCTGGCGATGGCGTTCATCACCCCCGCCTGGATCCAGAGCGCGTTCCTCAGCTTCACCGAGATCGCGACTGCCACACTCCCGGGCAACATCGTCCTCGTCCAGCCCGTCACAACCATCTACGCCTCCTCGTGGATGCCCTGGCTACTCGCGACGGTCTTCTTCATCGCGTTCGGAAACATCATCCTGGCAATCGCCAACTTCCTCAAACGGCCCACCGAGCCCTATCCCCGCCCCGAGGTATTAGAATGAGACGCCTGATCGACGAATTTGGAACAACCTACACCGTGGACGACGAGGTCCTCGACACGCCCTGTGACGGCGAGCCGACCCGCCGCCTCTACGACCAGGCGACCGGGCAGGCATACGACCTGCCCGCCGACCTCTTCGACGACGAGCCGGCCCCCGCTCCTACCCCGATCTTGCCGGCCCGCACCCCCGCCTACCAGGAGAAACTCGTCGAGGTCCTCCTCGAAAAATGCACGCTCAACGTCCGAGACAAAGAGCGGGTCGCGCTCCTGATCGGCCCGGCCCTCGCCATCGGGAAGATCACCAGCCAGGAAGACTTCGCCGTCACCATGATGGAGATCGAGAACCTGATCCGGTCCCTCTACATCTCCAATACTGTCTCCGAAGAGGACTCCATCTACCTCATGGACCAGATCGAGTTCTTCGCCCGCTGGCAGTTGCGCAGGAGCATCACGTTCGACGGCAAACCCAACGAGCGCGAGTGGTGGACTATCACAGCCATCCACAACAAGACCGAGGTAAAAGGAGAACAACCCGGCGGCGGAGGCATCCTCAGCACGATCGGCCGGGCATTCGGAAAATGGAGGTAATCAACCATGCTAGAAAACCCCATGACCTGGGTATACCTGACCTTTGCGCTCTTAGGCGTGGTGGTCATCCTGATCGTCGCGCTCGTCGCCGGTTATATACTGCTCAAACCCGTCGCCATCCCCTATCTCCAGTGCCGGGGCAAATCGAAGACCACGATGATGCAGATCTTCCAGCAGAACGGCGTGGAGCGGCTCGTCCCCGGCAAGTACGTCTCCGGGATGTACGAGGACCCCGACCCCCAGAACCCGCTCGCGTTCTTCAAATCCGACACAGGCAGTTACAAACTCGGCGCCTGCAACACCGAACTCTTCTACGACGGCGCCGTTGCCGCCACCTCGCCGGACCTCGTGGTCGCCGCCCAGGAACTCTGGAATATGGGATACCGGAACATCGACGACCTGATGAAGGCAGTCCGGGCCGGCGCGTTCAAAGGCGACCAGTTCACCCTCAAAGGCGAGGTGGTCTGCTTCGACAACGGCACCATCAGCATCCCGCTCATCCGGCAGTTCGACCCCGCCAGGATAGAGATCTTCAGCAAGGGCAAACCTGCGATCACCAAAGCCTACAGCGACACCAAACTCAACATCGACCGCAGAG
>NZ_JAQVNX010000189.1 GCF_028702905.1 Methanofollis sp. | reverse complement strand
ATCTGCTCATCAAATACCTCGGCCACAAGCCCTTTGCCCTTGTGGACATAGGGCCGGTGGTCAAAAGTGGACATCCCCGCGCTCTCCTGCCCGCGGTGCTGGAGAGCGTACAGGGCATAGTATAGCGGGAAAGAGACACCGCCAGCATCCACGATGCCAACGATCCCACACATGATCTGACCTGAAAACTTAATGGGTCGGGATCCGGGAACGCTTCGTCGTCCACTTGTGACTGACCAGTTTCTTGCTCCGCCCGAAACCACAGGCAGAGCAGACCTTGTGCCGTGCGTGGAAGGACATCTTCCCGCACCGGCGGCAGATAATGTGACTGTGCTTCTGCCGCTTACCCATTGATGGTGTACCTTTCGTCATAACCGTTCACCGTAATTATTCAACAGAGGGAGATATATAGATCACATTGTCCCCGCGTACGATCAACGTACCGCGTTTCTCCACCTTGCCTTCGATCTCTTCTTCGGCCCGATCGAGGACGAGGTTTAAATGGACGTCGTAACCCTGCAGGACTCCGCGGATCTCACGCCCGCCTTTCAGAGAAATGATAACAGGCTGGCCGTTGAGCACCTGATCCAGAATCTCTAGTGGTCTTTTTGTCATGGCAATTACCTTTCAGACCTCTTCAAGAGTACCATACGTGCGTGGGGAATCTACTTAAATATACCGCGTCGAACGGTTTAAAGCAGAATAGACCAGAATCGTGGTGAACAATGGAAGAGATAAAGGTCAAAAAAAGGCACACGATCAAAAAATCAGAGATCGCGCGCATCAGAAACGCCCTGAAAGATGAAATCGGAAACGAAGAGACACTTTTCACATCAAAGAGTATCGAGGTCGTAGAAACGACGTCGGCCTTCAGCATCTATCTGGTGGAGAAAAAACCCGCCTTCATGGCCTTCGAGGACTGGATCTTCCCGACGGTACGGGGGGCGATCGAGCATCCCTTCGCCGCCCGGAGGATCACGATCGATTCCGGGGCCGTGCCGTACGTGATGAACGGTGCCGACATCATGCGCCCCGGCATCGTCGCCGCCACGCCGGACATCAAGAAGGATCGCCCGTGTATCATTGCCGAGGAGAGGTACGGCAAGCCCCTCGCAGTGGGCATCGCCCTGTACGACGCGGCAGAACTCATTGCACTGGAGAAGGGAAAGGCCGTCAGGACGGTTCACCGCGTCGGAGACCTGATCTGGAACCTGGAACTCTGAGGATGGATTGGATAGCATTAAATAAATTCCATTCTACAGTTCTTTCCATGGGTAAATTTCTCGATTCCATCATGGGCAAGAGCGCTCCTGCACATCAGGACGACTATATGGAACTGGATCTGGCATCGTACGAGGGTACGGCCAGCGACGAGCCCGCATCGATGCTTGTGAAAGTCGCCCAGATATCCGATATCAAGGACACCCCCCGCGTGAAGGACGAGGTTTACAACGGCAATGTTGTCATCGTCGACATATCCCGGCTGAAACTTGACAAGATCATGTACGAGCGGGTCTTAAAAGACCTCAGGGAGGTCGCAAACGACGTCAACGGCGATATCATCGGCCTCGGAGACCAGCATTACGTCATCGTCACCCCCATGTCCGTGAAGATCTCCCGCGAGAGGATCGGAGGAGCGTAGTGCGGAACGTCCTGCATGCGCCCTGTCCGATCTGCAAACAGGAGATCGAGTATATCTACCAGACGGAAGAAATCCCATATTTTTCCGAGATCCTCATTGAGAGCGCAGTCTGTCCCTGCGGTTGGCGGATGGCCGACACCTTCATCCTCCGGAACGGTCAGCCCGAAAGAAGCGAGATACGGATCTCGGGCGAGGACGATCTCTCGGTACGGGTGGTGCGCAGTTCTACCGGCACGATCGAGGTACCCGAACTCGGGATCACGGTGAATCCCGGGCCGGCGTCGGAGGGGTTCATCACCAATGTCGAGGGGGTGCTCGACCGGATCGAGGACGCACTCGATATCGCCCTGAAGACGGCCGACACCGAGGAAAGGGATCGGGCCCTCTCGATCAAGGCGCAGATCGAGGCGGTCAAGCGCGGCGAGGAGAGCATCACCCTGGTCATCGACGACCCCTCGGGCAACTCCGCAATCATCAGAAACCCGAAAGACGCCGGAGCCGCTCGGGACGAAGAACAGGCAGGGCAGACCTCGCCCTGACCCGACAAAATCTTTTCTGGCTCTTTTGAATCTTTATCCCGAATCGATCTCTCCCCTGATCGCATGATGAGCGATGCGGACCCTTCCGCCTTCCTCCCAGATATACCGAAAACGTACACTCCCGCGTCAAACCTCAAGAACAGGATTTACCATGAAAACCACTGAGGGGGTTTTCAAAGAACCGTTTGAAAATTCGTTTCGTGAGCGATTCTACAGAGCCATAAAACCAGAAAAAAGAAGATCAGCGGATCTTCACGCCGCGGAGGTACGCGCCGCTCTCCGGGACGACGGTGCCCGCCACCTGCACGTCGGGGATGACCGCCCTGAGGGCAGGGAGGCTCGATTCGGGGATGACAAAGGCATAGCCCATGCCCATATTGA
>NZ_JAQVNX010000188.1 GCF_028702905.1 Methanofollis sp. | reverse complement strand
TGTGATTTTTCTAGATAGCTCACCCATTTAGACGGTCTGTTTTTCAAGATCGTTCACCCACCCTTTTTTCAGGATCTCTCACCCACTTTTTCAAGTTAATTCACCCACCCGGGCGGCGTGGAAATCAGGGCATACTACTCCCGTTATCTTTTTGCTGAACGGGAGGCGGTATGGCGAGAAAGGAGTATACGGTGGTTGATGTTGTCGATATTTTAAGAAGGGTTCAGAACGGTTATTCAATCAGGGCGATCACGAGGGCGACGGGGATGGATCGCAACACCCTCCGGAAATACCTGCGCCTCGCTTACAAGAAGGGGTTCGGCAAAGACGGTCTGTGTGATCTCGAGACGATAGCCCGGGAGGTCGTCAGGGAGGTCCAGTCCAGCCTGCCCGGTCCACAGAGGTCGATTGATCAGGTCCTCATTCCCCACAAAGCAACGATTGCATCGTGGATGGAGAACGAACATCTCACCCTGACGAAGATCCATATCCTGCTTTCGAGAATGGGCGTCGAGGTGAGCTACCCGGGCCTCTACCGGTTCGTCTCTGTCCACATCGGCCTTGCATCGAAAACCACGGTGCGCATGGCGGATACCGAGCCCGGGGAGGCGGCGGAAGTGGACTTCGGAAGACTGGGCTTCCTTTATGACAGTGCCGCCGCAAGAAGACGATCCGTTTACGGGCTTGTCGTCACACTCTGCTCGAGCAGGCACCAGTATGTGCATGTGACCTTTACCCAGGACCTCCCGTCCTTGATCACCGGCATCGAGGATGCCTGGGCCTTCTTCGGCGGTATCACGAAAAAAGTCGTCATCGACAACCTGAAGGCGGCTGTGGTCAGATCCGACCGCTACTCCCCGGTCTTCAACAGGACCTTTCTGGAGTACTCTCAGTTCAGGGGCTTTATCATCGATCCCGCCCGGCCGAATGACCCGACGGGCAAACCGAAAGTGGAACGGGAGGTTCCCTATGTCAGGAAGAACTTCTTTGCCGGGGAGACCTTCAGGGACCTCTCCCATGTCCAGGAGGAGGCAATCAGGTGGTGCCGTGACACTGCCGGAATGAGGGTCCACGGGACCACGAGGAAGAGACCGCTCGTCGTCTTCAACGAAGAGGAGAAGATGGCGCTCCTTCCCCTCACGGAAGAACGGTTCGATGTTCCCCGCTGGGGATCGGTGAAGGTCCATCCCGACCACCACATACGCTTCGGGAGCAGCCTCTACTCCGTGCCGACCCGGTATATCGGCAGAGAGGTGTCGGTGCGAAAGGACACGAGGCTTCTTCGTATCTACTACAAGGGAGAACTCGTCAAGACCCACCCCGCCGTTCCCCAGGGAAGGCGTTCAACCGATTTTAACGACTATCCGAAAGAGAAGGCACCTTATGCGATGAGAAGCTGCACCTACTATGTCGACAGGGCAGGGCAGATCGGCCCCGCGGCACGGCGCTTCGCGGAACTCCTCCTCTCGGGGACCTTCCCCTGGACAAAGCTGCGCCAGGCGCAGAAGCTCGTGCGGCTGCCGGAACGGTACGGCAAGGAGAGGGTGGAGAAGGCCTGCGAGCGGTCCCTCGCCTTCGAACTCGTTGATGTGCGCAGGATTGAAGAAATCATACAGCAAGGCCTCGTTAAAGAGGACACCGAGGAAAGAAGATTGGAGACGTTGCCGTCGCGGTTTGCCCGGCCGGCAGCGTACTTCGTGAAAAAGGAGGAATAAGATGGAGATCACCACGGAACTGAAACAGACGCTGAAAAAACTGAAGCTCGGGGGCATCCTTGTGACCCTGCCAGAAAGAGGGTCGTATGCGAAAGTTCAAAAGCTCTCCTACGGCGAGTTCCTGGAACTCGTGCTCAACGACGAGATCGAAAGACGCGAACAGGGCAGGACCATGAGAAAAATGAGAAGCGCGTTTCTCGATCAGGAGCAGACCTTCGAGCGGTTCGACTGGGAGGTACCCATCACCGTCGACAGGGAGAAGGTGAAGGACCTCTTCGGCCTCGGCTTTACCGACCGGCATGAGAACGTCATTATCTGCGGCCCCGTCGGCGTGGGGAAAACCCACCTCGCCAATGCCCTGGGACACAGCGCGGTGAGAAGGGGTCTCAATGTGCTGATGCTGAGGTCCCAGGTTCTCTTTAAAAGGCTCCACCAGTCGAGGGCCGACCACTCGTTCGGGAAGGAGGTCATCGGGCTTATCCGCCCTCACGTCCTCATCATTGATGACTTCGGTCTGCAGAGGCTGACGGGATCGGAGGCACAGGACCTGTACGAGGTGATGATCGAGCGGTACCAGCGGGCCTCGACGGTGATCACCAGCAGCAGACCTCTGGATGAATGGATGGGACTCTTCGATGATCCGCTCCTGGCCAACTCTCTCCTTGACAGGCTGGCCCACAACGCCCACCAGATCTTCCTCGAAGGGGAGAGCTACCGGAAGAGGATGGGCAGAACAGAAAGGACAACCGAAAAGAATTGAACATGAGGAAATGGTCATGGTAGAAGACTGAGGATATTGCGCCGCTCCCGGGTGAATTAACCTGAAAAGGGGGTGGGTGAATTATCTTGAAAAATGACAC
>NZ_JAQVNX010000187.1 GCF_028702905.1 Methanofollis sp. | reverse complement strand
GGGAGGAGTAACTGGGGGCGAATATCTTCTTGTTGTCCGTCAGGGGCCCATTCGATGTGTAGTTTTTCGCTGCGTACCAATCAGCGGATTTGGTGGAAGGTATCCCTAGATCTGGCATGGTGAATCCTGGCACCGTTGGCTGGTGGAAGCATTTTGCGACTATGTTGGTAGCATAATTGCTATTGTAATGTTCAGGGGTCGTGAGAGCGCCCGTGTAATAAATGCGTGCGTCATTTACAATCGTGGGGGTATTGTCCAGGGTGAGGTTTCCAGCAACGTAGACTTTCCCGTGAATCCACGCGTCTTTCAGGTTGAAATCACCGTTGACATAGACATCGCCGTAGATATGTCGTTGTCCATTCCATAACGTGAGATCGCCGTTGACGTAGATGTTACCGGGTTCTTCCGCCGATCCCAGGCCCGCGCTCCCGCCGTCGAGGATAACGCTACCGTTGATATAGATCTCCGAGACGGCGATGCCATTACCTCCACCTCCAAGATCTTCTTTTTTCAGCCCTCTGGTAATAACAACCGTTGCCCCTGGGCCTGTGACAGTTGTGCTTCCTCCCCCTATTCCCTCCCCTATGCTGAGAGCGGTACCATAGACGAAGACGTTCTCCTCAATGGTGAAGTTGATGAATGGGGGCAGTGGTTCCTCTATCGGCTCTGCTGGCTCTACCGGGTCCGGGGAGAACGTTGACCCTCCTCTCACGAAGGCCGGCTCAGAGAGGATCGTCTCGCTGCCGCCTGATATCACGGTCACGACCACCCTCCTTGGCGTCTCCGTGCCGGTATAGTTGATGCTCTTACCGATAGACCAGATGCCGCCCTCGGGTTTGGAAAAATCACCGGTCCTCTCCACAAGTCCGCTTCCGGTGTCGACGTAGATCCGGTACTCCCCCGCTCTCAGGGGGTCGCCCCCCTCGTGGGTGAGAACGAGGCTGCCGCTCTTGTTCCCCGCGACGATGGTGGCATGGGGGATCTCGTCCGGCTGGGGGCCGGAGAGGAAGACTACCGCCACGACCGCCACCGCGAGGACGGTCAGGCCGACCAGAAGGATGGTTCCGACAACCTCGGAGACTCCTTCTTCACCGCGATGTTGTCTCATGCCATTCACTCCACAAGGGACGCCGCATTGTGGATCGTCACCGTGTAGTTCGATGGATACACGGTGAGGAATATGTATTTGTTATCTGTCGATTCGCCATCTTCCACCGGGTTGATGGTGAGTCGGACCTTGTTATCATCCGGCAACTTG
Organism: Methanofollis sp.; assembly: GCF_028702905.1. Taxonomy (NCBI): domain Archaea; kingdom Methanobacteriati; phylum Methanobacteriota; class Methanomicrobia; order Methanomicrobiales; family Methanomicrobiaceae; genus Methanofollis; species Methanofollis sp. The sequence continues at coordinate 1,338 of NZ_JAQVNX010000187.1, read as the reverse complement.
GACACAAGCAGCGAAGTGACATTCTCGTCCTTCGCCCTCTGCTGAACCTCACCAAATGCCCTCTTCCAGGCCTCAGCTGCCTTAGCGTCGCCAGCCTCGATGGTCAGGTTCACCTGGGTATAGGGAGAGTCAAGGATGGCCGGATCGCTCTTGCGCATCCGTGTCTCGACCCGCACCGGCCCTGACCCCGAGATCATATCCGAGCCCTCAAGGCTGATCGGGGCTACGGTGAGGCTGATATTGTCGTCCCTCGTCTTCGCCACCGCGATCGACGGCCCGACCCGCACCGTCGTCCCCCCCTCCTGGGAGAGGAAGACCGCGCCTCCCTGGTAGATCCAGGTCTGTTCCACCCAGTAGCGGTTCGATGACGTGTAAGAGAGGCTACCGAGGGGGATGATCACTGGGTCGTCCCCGGCTGCTTCAATCGTCAGGTTGGCCCCGCCGCTCTTCACCGAGATCGTCCCCCCCGATCCTGCCGGGGTGAGGAGCGGGAACGAGAACGCCCGCCCCCCGGTCGCCGCGGAGTCCGTGCCGAGGTCGAAGGCCGTCGAGAGGAGAACGCCGGTTCTGTTGTTCACCCACAGCCCATCCAGAGCAATCTTGTAGTCGATGAACCGGTCCTTCACCGCGTTCATATGGAGTATCTCGTTCTCGCGCCCGACCGCCGGCACGCCGTACAACTGATAAAGCGAGAGTGCGACGACGATAATCCCCAGTAGTAGCACGAATCCGACAACTTCCGAGAGGGCGTCGTCACGCGCGCGGAACGGCATAGTTAACGTAACTCTCTGTGCAGGGGCTATATGTACCTATTGCTCCCTGTCGCCGGCGTTACGCAGGGTAAACCCAAAACTCGCCTGGATTCTCCGTGTACTGGCCCCTTCTGAGCCTCTCCTGCCTCTCCTCTCTCACCATCAACCCTTTTCACCTCGGGCCTCCCATAACTACTGCAGTATGCAACAGGAGTCGGGAGTATCCCCGGACGCGGTATCCCTCTCGCAGGGGTGCGTCCTCTGCCACCAGGGCGCAAAGATGGTCCTCTTCGTGACCGGCCGGTGCCACCGCACATGCTGGTACTGCCCGCTCTCCCGCGAGAGGAAGGGCCTCGACGTGGTGTACGCAAACGACCGGAAGGTCTCGTCGCCCGCCGACGCCATCGCCGAGGCCGAGAAGATGAGCGCGCTCGGAACCGGGGTCACCGGCGGGGAGCCGCTGATCGAGCTCGACCGGGTGGTGGAGTACTGCCGGGCTCTCAAGGAGCACTTCGGCCCCGGCCACCAGATCCACCTCTACACCGGCCTCGCGCCCGACGAGGCCATGCTCCGGCGGCTGCAGGGA
>NZ_JAQVNX010000186.1 GCF_028702905.1 Methanofollis sp. | reverse complement strand
ACGCCGCGGAGGTACGCGCCGCTCTCCGGGACGACGGTGCCCGCCACCTGCACGTCGGGGATGACCGCCCTGAGGGCAGGGAGGCTCGATTCGGGGATGACAAAGGCATAGCCCATGCCCATATTGAAGGTGCGGTACATCTCGTTCTCGTCAAGACCGCCCAACTCCTGGATCCAGGCAAGGATCTCGGGGACGGGCAGGGGGTCGGTGATGTCGAAACCGTACGTCGAGAGGCGGGTGAAGTTCAGGAGGCCGCCGCCGGTGATGTGGCACATGCCGTGGACGTCGCAGACCGCGGCGGCGTCCAGGGCCTCGCGGTAGATCCGCGTCGGCGTGAGGAGGGCCTCGCCGACCGTCCGTCCCGATGGGAGAACGACGTCATAGCCGCCGTTCTCCAGGGCGACCTTCCTGGCGAGGGTGTAACCGTTCGAGTGGACGCCGGTCGAGGGCACGCCGACGATAAGGTCGCCGGGGGCGATCGTCTCACCGGTGACGACCTTATCTTTCTTCTGTGCGCCAAGGCAGGTGCCTGCAAGGTCAAGGCCGGTGACAAGGCCCTTCAGGGTCGCGGTCTCCCCGCCGACAATGTTCATGTTCGCCTGGCGCGCCCCTTCATTGAGGCCGATCCCGATCTGGCGCATCTTATCCACGGAAATGCCCTCGGTGGCGATATAGTCGACGAATGCCACCGGCTCCAGGTTCATCACGAAGAGGTCGTTGACATTCATCGCCACGCAGTCGATGCCGACCGTCGACCAGTCCTGCAGGCCGTCGGCGACGAGCATCTTCGTGCCGACGCCGTCGACGGCAAGGGCAAGCGCCATGTCGCCGAAGTCGATGAGCCCGGCGAAGTGGCCGACGCTCCCGAGCATCGGGAAGGAGCCCTGACGCCGGTAGGAAAGCTGGTCAATAAGCGTGCGCACACCCCGCGCTTCGAGATCGATGTCCACGCCGGCTTCGGCGTACCCTGTACCTTTACTCATCTTTGCATTCCTCCGAAAGCCTGAATTCGTCGTGGAGCACCTGCAGGGCCTTTCTGCTCTCGTCCTGCCGCACCACGAACGAGACGTTCACCTCTGACGATCCCTGCGAGATCATCATCACATTGACCCCGGCCTTGCCAAGGGCGGTGAAGATCCGGCCCGATATCCCGGGCGTCCCGGCCATGCCGGCGCCGATGACCGCAATCGCCACGACATTCCGGTCAGAGGTGACCTCGCGGACAAGGCCGCTCTTCACCGGGGCTGCAAGCACCTCAAGGGCAAGCGGCAGGTCGTTCTCCTCGATGATCAGGGAGATGTTCGCCTGCGACGAGGCCTGCGAGATCATCATCACATTGATCCCGACGTCGCCGAGGGCGGTGAAGATCTCCCTGGCCACGCCCGGCCTGCCAATCATCTGGACGCCATTGATGTTGACGAGGGCGACGCGGGCGATGTGGGTGATCGCCTTGACGACACGCTTCTCCTTCTGCTCCTGCCGGCGGACGACCGTTCCGGGAGAGTCGGGGTTGAAGGTGTTCTTGACCCGGACGATGGTGTCCTTCTCCATCGCGGGTTCGATCGTCTTCGGGTGGAGGACCTTCGCCCCGAAGTACGAGAGTTCCATTGCCTCGCGGTAGCTGACATAGGGCAGGACGCGGACATCTGCGATGATCTTCGGGTCTGAGGTCATCACGCCGTCGACGTCGGTCCAGATCCAGATCTCGTCGGCGTCGATGGCGCGGCCGACGATCGCGGCCGAGTAGTCGGAACCGCTGCGGCCGAGAGTGGTGACGATGCCCTCGGGAGTGCAGCCCATGTAGCCGGTGATCACCGGCACACCGTCCATGAGCAGGGGGACGACCCGGCTGTGGATACGGGGATCGCTCTGCGGCAGGACAAGGGCGTCGCCGTGCTTGCTCGTTGTCAGGATCCCGGCCTCGCAGCCATCAAGGGCGGTGGAGGGGATGCCCCGCTCCCTGATCGCGGCCGAGAGGATGAGCGCCGAAAGACGCTCGCCATAACTGACGATATAGTCCTTCGAGCGCTGGGTGAGTTCATGGAGGGCGTGAACCGCCGTAAGGATGTGTTCGAGGTTGACAAGGCGCTCGTTGATGACAGCCCCCACCTCTTCGGCCTGGCCGGGAGCGGCGGCTTCGAGCGTCTTGAGATGTTTCGCCCGGAGAGCCTGGATAAATGCGGCAATCGGGGGCTCTTCTACAGATGATTCGGCCTCGGCAGCGATCGCATGGAGCTGATCGGTGACGCCCGACATCGCCGATACGACGACCGCCACCTCATGCCCTTCGGCATGGTAGCGGGCGAGGATGTCGACAGTCCGCCCGATCGCCCCGGCATCGCCGACCGAGGTGCCGCCAAATTTCATTACAAGCCTCATTTATGGCTCACTCTCACTGGTCCCACACAATGGTATTTATGTACTGACACTTCCCACGGTATAATAGGATGCGCGCGCTGGATAGTATCGACTGCCATACCCTTGTCATCGGGAGTGGCGGCGCCGGAGTGAGGGCGGCGATCGAAGCCGACCGGTATGGCGAGACGGTCCTCCTCTCGAAGAGCATCACCGGAAAGGGGGGGTGCACGACGATGGCGGAGGG
>NZ_JAQVNX010000185.1 GCF_028702905.1 Methanofollis sp. | reverse complement strand
GAGGTCGAACCCGAGCTTCAGCGCCCTGAGGTTGAGGTCCTCGGTGCCCTTCGGGACCGAATCAAGGACGGCTTTCTCGATTGCCGCCTCAGAGACGACGCCGGTCGTCGCCACCAGTGCCCCGAGAATCACAATATTTGCGACGATCACCTTTTTAAGGGTGCTTTTTGCCTCGTACGTCGAGGGGATTTCGTAGTGCCGGCACGCCGGGCGGTCCTGGACAAGTTCCGCGTCGACGAGCATCAGGGCACTCCCGGGCGCCGAACGCCCGTACTTCAGGAAACCCTCCTGCGACATGATCACGTAGATATCGGGCTCCGTCACCTCGGGATAGAGGATCGGGTCGTCGTCGATGACCACGGCGCTCATCGACGCCCCGCCGCGGGCCTCGGGCCCGTAGACCTGGGTCTGGACCGCGTATTTGCCGTCGTGGATGGCGGCGGCCCGGCCCAGGATCACGGCCGCAAGGATGATCCCCTGGCCGCCGAAACCGGAGAAGCGAATTTCGTGCTTCATTTCGGCACCCCCGCCGCAGGGAGGTTCCGCCGCACAAACTCGCCGACCGGGAAGGTGCCGGCCGGGTGGGGCGTGCCCTCATCGTCCATCCGCCGCCACTTCTTCAGCAGCACCGCGTGGTCGCGCATCCAGACAATCATATCCTGCGCCTCGCGGAGTTTGTTCTTCCGCCCGTATCCGGTCGGGCACTGGACGACCGCCTCGATAAGGGAGAAGCCCGGCGTCTCCAGCCCTGTCTTCACCGCACGCGTCAGTTCCTGCACATGATACGAGGTCCAGCGGGAGACATAGTTCGCGCCCGCCGCCACCGCAAGGGAGGCGAGGTCGAAGGGGGGTTCGTGGCAGCCGTACGGCGTCGTCGTCGTGACGGCCCCGAGGGGCGTGCACGGGCTCCCCTGCCCGCCTGTCATGCCGTAGATGTAGTTGTTCATGCAGACGACAGTCAGGTCGATGTTCCGCCGGCACCCGTGGATGAAGTGGTTGCCGCCGATGGCGGCGAGGTCACCGTCGCCGGTGAAGACCACCACATGGAGGTCAGGGCGACTGAGTTTCACGCCTGTCGCAAAGGGGATCGCCCTCCCGTGCGTGGTGTGAAGTGAGTCGGTGATGATGTATCCCGGCGCCCGGGAGGAACACCCGATGCCTGAGACAAATACGGTGTCCTCGGGGGCCCAGCCCATCTGGTTCACGGCATTGAGGGTGCAGTTGATCACCGTGCCGTTCCCGCAGCCTGCGCAGTAGATATGGGGCAACCTGTCGGCCCGCAGCCAGTCCTGGTAGTTCACAGATATCCCTCCGCCATGGCGATGAGGCGTTGCGGCGTATGCAATTCGCCGCCGATCTCGGAGACCGGGACGACAGGGACCGCGGTGTGGCGGGCCGCTTCGCGCGCCATCTGCCCGAGGTTCAGTTCAGGCACCAGGAAGACGCGGGCGGATTTGAATGCCGCAAGCGCGAAGTCCGGGAAGGGCCAGACCACCTTCAGTCTCAGGTGGCCGACCCGTTCGTCGTCCAGGTCCCTGATCGCCTGCGCCACCGACCGCGACGGGGCGCCGTACGAGATGAAGACGACCTCGGCGTCGGGGTTCGTCACCTCGTAGTCGGCGATCTCGCGGTTTGCACCCTCCACCTTCCCGACAAGCCGCCGCACCAGGCGCTCGTGGACACGGGGGTCGGTCGAGGAGGGGTAGCCGCGGTCGTCATGAGTGAGGCCGGTTACGTGGACACCATAGCCGTGGCCGAATGCCGGGAAACCCGGCACGTCGTCCTCTCCCGGCGCAAAGGGGAGGGTGCCCTTCTCCAGGGGGCGCCGGGGCACGATCTCGACGCTGTCAGGGACCTCGATCCTCTCGCGCATATGCGCGATGATCTCGTCGGCCATCACGAAGGCCGGAACGCGGTACCGGTCGGCGAGGTTGAAGGCCTTTGCCGTGAGTTCGTACATCTCCTGCACTGAGGCCGGGCTGACCGCGATGATGCTCATGTCGCCGTGCGAGCCGAAGCGGCACTGCATCATGTCGCCCTGCGAGGCGCGGGTCGGCTGGCCCGTGCTCGGCCCGCCCCGCTGGACATCGACGATGACACACGGCGTCTCTGTCATGACGGCATAGCCGATGTTCTCCATCATCAGGGAAAAACCCGGCCCCGAAGTGGCGGTCATCGCCCGCGCTCCTGTCCAGGAGGCGCCGATCACCGATGCAATGCTGGCGAGTTCGTCCTCCATCTGGACGAAGACCCCGCCGATCTTCGGCATCTTCCGCGCCATGTGCTCGGCGATCTCGGTCGAGGGCGTGATCGGGTATCCCCCGTAGAACCGGCAACCGGCGGCAATGGCGCCCTCCGCACAGGCCGTGTTCCCCTGCATGAATTCAAGCCGCGTCAATCTTCAATCACCACCTTTTCGGGTTCAAAGGGTTTTTCTTCGACCCACCGGATCGCCTGGTCCGGGCAGATCATCTGGCAGACGCCGCAGAGCACCCGTCCGTAGAGCTTCTGGAGGCGGCAGTTGGTACAGCGCTCAGGACGGTCGAGGGTCGGGACCACGATGCCCCGCCTGTTCGGCGCCGTGCCCTCCTGAAATATCCTGTATGGGCAGACCAGGGTGCAGAGGTTGCAGCCCTTGCACCTGG
>NZ_JAQVNX010000184.1 GCF_028702905.1 Methanofollis sp. | reverse complement strand
CGTGGCAGACCTCGTAGGCGATCCCGATCTTCTCCGGGCTTGTCTGGTGGGAGTACGCCTTGAACCGGGGATCTGTCGGGGAGCCGCGGTGGATGCCCGGCATCACGACGGCAGGGATGCCGCTTGCGGCGACCTCGTCGAAGACCCGCGTGCCCCCGCCGATGTGCTTGCCCGCGCCCTCCTGAGAGACGACGCCGCGGTTCTCGACCCTGCGGATGTCAGTGATGGTCGATATGCCGTCTCCCATCGAATAGCATACCGCAATGCCATCGATCTCGTCGAGGGGGCAGATTCGTTCGAGGTCACGGACCGAGAAGTCCCTGGCATCCTCGCGCGAGATCTTGAAGTGCCCGTCCTCGGAGGCAAAGCGCATGGCCGTTGTGCCATGATCGATCCCAATAAACATACCGGTACTCCTATAGCATGGGAAGGATATTCAATGGTGATGTTCTGCATTGTAACCGGCGGAGCCGGATTCATCGGTTCCCATACCGTGGACGCCCTCGTCGCCCGGGGCGACGACGTTGTGGTCATCGATAACCTCAGCGCAGGATCGACCGACAATATCGCCGGCCACCTGAAATCAGGCAGGGTACGCCTTATTCAGGCCGACCTCCTGGACGACGGGTGGCAGTCGGCCTTCGCGGGGGCCGACCGCGTCTACCATCTCGCCGCAGACCCCGACGTCAGGCAGAGCGCACAGACGCCGGGCGTCCAGATCAGGAACAACATCGTGGCGACCCAGCGGGTGCTCGACGCCATGCGCGAGCACGGTGTCCCTGAGATCATGTTCACCTCCACCTCGACGGTGTACGGCGAGGCGACTGTCATCCCGACGCCCGAGGGCTACACCCCCCTGCACCCGATCTCGGTGTACGGGGCGACAAAACTCTCCTGCGAGGCGCTGATCTCGGCCTACTGCCACTCCTTCGGGATGCGGGCCTGGGTCTTCCGCTTCGCAAACATCGTCGGCGAGAGGAGCGGCCACGGCGTGATCACCGACTTCATCGGGAAACTCCGGGCAAACCCGCAGGAACTGGAGATCCTCGGGGACGGCAGGCAGACAAAGTCATACCTCGACGTGCGGGAGTGCGTGGCAGGTTTCGAGTATGCGATCGCCCACGCAAAGGAGACGGTGAACACCTTCAACATCGGTTCTGAGGACTGGATCGACGTCGTCTCCATCGCCGACACCATCGCCGAAGAGATGGACCTGTCCGATGTGAAATATAGTTTCACCGGCGGGGAGAGGGGCTGGGTCGGCGACGTGCCAAGGATGCAGCTCTCGGTCGAGGCGATGAAGGCCCTCGGATGGACGCCGTCCCTCGGATCGGCGGAGAGCGTGAGAAAGACTGTCCGCGCGATCGTGCAGGGTTGATATGGACGTTATCGGGACGCTGATCCTCGCGATCCAGAGCGCCCTCCCTCTCTGGGAGTCGCGCTATGCGATCCCCCTGGCGATCCAGGGAGGATACCCGCCGGCCATGGCCTTTGCGGTCGGGATGGCGAGCAACCTCGCGGTCGTGGTGGTGCTCCTCCTCCTCCTCGAACCTGTCTCCGCCTTCCTGATTGCCCACTCGACGGCCTTCGAGAGGTTCTTCGACTGGCTCTTCGCGCGGACCCGCCGGCACTCGGAGCGTTTCGAACGCTGGGGGGCCCTTGCCCTCATCCCCTTCGTCGCGGTGCCGATCCCGGTGACCGGGTCGTGGACGGCCTGCGCGGCGGCGTTTGTCTTCGGGATCAGGTTCAGGTACGCCCTGCCTGCCATCGTCGTCGGCATGCTCGTGGCGATCGCCATCACCACCCTTACCATGTTTGGCATCATCAGTGTACAGGGAATACTCGGAGGAACACCATGAAATATATCGTCGTTCTGGGAGACGGGATGGCCGACGAGCCCATCGACGCGCTCGGCGGCATGACCCCCCTCGAATATGCCGACACCCCGAACATGGACCGCATCGCCCGCGAGGGCGCCTGCGGCCTCCTCCGGACGGTGAAGGACGAGTTCGAGCCGGGGAGCGACGTCGCAAACCTCTCGGTGCTCGGCTACGACCCGGCCACCTGCTATACGGGCAGGGGCCCTCTCGAAGCTGCGAGCATGGGGATCGCCCTCGGGCCGGCAGACTATGCCTACCGCTTCAACCTGGTGACGGTGCGGGACGGCGTCATGGAGGACTTCAATGCCGGGCACATCACGAGCGAGGAGGGGGCCGACCTCATCGGGTCCCTTGCCATGCCGGGCGCGGACTTCCACCCCGGGATCTCGTACAGGAACCTGATGGTCGTCCACGGCGCGAAGGGCTCGGTGACCACGCCGCCCCACGACATCGTCGGGCAGGCGGTCGGGCCCCACCTCCCCTCGGGAGGGGACGCTCCTCTCCTGATGCGGTGCATGGACGCCGCGAGGGAGGCCTTTGCCGACCACCCGGTGAACAGCGCCCGCGTTGCCGCCGGCAGACTCCCGGCCACGACGATCTGGCCGTGGAGCGGCGGGAAGCGCCCGGCGATCCCTGACTTCAGGGGCCGCTGGGGCCTCGCGGGCGGGATGATCTCGGCGGTCGACCTCCTCAACGGGATCGCCCGCTATGCCGGTATGGAGGTGATCCATGTCCCGGGCGCGACCGGGTTCATCGACACCGACTACCAGGCGAAGGCGCGGTACGCCCTGGACGCGATC
>NZ_JAQVNX010000183.1 GCF_028702905.1 Methanofollis sp. | reverse complement strand
GTGATCGATATGTCGCCGTCACTTGCTATGATGACGACATTGCTTGCGGTAGCTCCGGATGGGGAGGAGTAACTGGGGGCGAATATCTTCTTGTTGTCCGTCAGGGGCCCATTCGATGTGTAGTTTTCTGCGTACCAATCAGCTGATTTGGTGGAAGGTATCTCTAGATCCGGCATGGTGAATCCAGGCACGGTTGTCTGGTTGATGCACTTTGCAACTATGTTGGTAGCATAATTGCTATCGTAATGTTCAGGGGTCGTGAGCGTGCCCGTGTAATAAATGCGTGCGTCATTTACAATCGTGGGGGTATTGCCCAGGGTGAGGTTTCCAGCAACGTAGACTTTCCCGTGAATCCACGCGTCTTTCAGGTTGAAATCGCCGTTGACGTAGACGTCGCCGTAGGTGTGTCGCTGTCCGCTCCCTAACATGAGATCGCCGTTGACGTAGATGGCACCGGGTTGTGTTGCCGACCCGAGGCCGGCACTCCCGCCGTCGAGGTTAACGCTGCCATTGATGTAGATGTTCGTGACGGCGATACCAGGACCTCCACCACCAAGATCTTTGCTTTTCAACCCTTGGGTAATAACAACCGTTGCATTTGGGCCTGTAATTGTTGTACTTCCGTGTCCTGTTCCTCCCTCCCCTATGCTGAGAGCGGTACCGTAGACAAAAACGTTCTCCTTGATGGTGAAATTGATGAATGATTCTTCCGGCTCATCATCCCCGTCCCCCCCATCCGGCTCCACCGGGTCCGGGGAGAACTTTGACCCTCCTCTTACGAAGGCTGGCTCAGAAAGGATCGTCTCGCTGCCGCCCGATATCACGGTCACAACCACCCTCCTCAGCGTCTCCGTGCCGGTATAGTTGATGCTCTCTCCGATAGACCAGATGCCGCCCTCGGGTTCGGAAAAATCACCAGTCCTCTCCACAAGTCCGCTCCCGGTGTTGATGTAGATCCGGTACTCCCCCGCTCTCAGGGGGTCGCCCCCCTCGTGGGCGAGGATGAGTTTGCCGCTCATATTCCCTGCGGCGATGGCTGCATGGGGGATCTCGTCCGGCTGGGGGCTGGAGAGGAAGATGGCCGCCACAATTGCCATGGCAAGAACGGTCAGGCCGATCAGGAGCATGACCCCGACCACCTCGGAGACGCCTTCTTCACTGATCTGTTGCCTCATATTCTCATTCCACCAGTGACGCCGCGCTGTGGATCCTTACCTCGTAACTCGCGGGATGCCGGGTGAGGATCACTTCCTTGCCGTCTTCCCCCGGCTCTAGAGAGAGCGTGGCTCTATTCCCGCTCAGGTCGGTCGATATCCACAATGGGTCGTCTTCCCCTCCAACCGCGCTCCGCCGGACCTCGTCGAACGCCCTCTTCCAGGCCCGGGCCATCGCTGGATCGTCGGCCTCGATGATCAGATCCACCCGATCGTATCGTTCCGGGGAGAGAGACTCGCTCCAGCGCATCCGTGTCTCGATCCGCACCGGCCCCGAGCCCGCGATCGTATCCGATCCATCAAGGCTGATCGGAGCTACAGTAAGGTCTATATTATCATTATTCGTCTTTCTCGCCGAGATCGACGGCGCGACCCGCACCGTCGTCCCCCCTTCTTGGGAGAGGAAGACCGCGCCCCCCTGGTAGGTCCAGGTCTGCTCCACCCAGTAGCGGTTCGAGGATTGGTAGGTGAGGCTCCCGAGGGAAAGATCCCGTATGACGGGGACCTCAGTTTCGCCTTTCAGTGCCGTGACGGTCAGGTTTGCCCCGCCTCCTGTCACCGAGACCGTCCCCCCCGATCCTGCTGGCGTAAGGATCGGGAGCGAAAAGGCGCTGCCCCCGGTCGCCGCCGAACCCGTCCCGAGGTCGAAGGCCGTCGAGAGGAGGACACCGTTCCTGTTGTTCAGCCACAGTGAGTCCAGAGCAATCTTATAATCCACGAACCGGTCCTTCACCTGGTTCATGTGCGCGATCTCCGCCTCTCTTCCCGCCGCCGGGACGCCGTAGACCTGGTAGAGCGAGAGCGCCACGACGATCAGGGCGAGGAGCAGGACGAAACCGACGACCTCCGAGAGGCCGTCATCACGTGCGCACAGCGGCATAGTCAAAGTAATTCTCTACGTGAAGTCTATATTTATGTATTGTTCGCCTCCTTGCGTTTCTTCATCCGGAAACAAGAAACTGCAGGAATGTGGCGCTCAACAATCGGAAAGGTCGCCGTTTTGCTACCCCCATCCCCCACCATCAAACCTTTTCATCTCCGCCCTCCATTATTACTACGACATGCCACAGGACTCTGGAATAGCCCCGGACGGAGTATCCCTCTCGCCGGGGTGCGTCCTCTGCCACCAGGGAGCAAAGATGGTTCTCTTCGTGACCGGCCGGTGTCGCCGCACCTGCTGGTACTGCCCGCTCTCGCGTGAGCGAAAAGGCCGGGACGTGGTCTTTGCAAACGAACGGCAGGTCTCGTCGCCGTCTGAAGCCATCGAGGTTGCGGAGAGCATGAGCGCTCTCGGGACCGGCGTCACCGGCGGCGAACCCCTGATCGAACTCGACCGGGTGGTGGAGTACTGCCGTGCTCTCAAGGAGCACTTCGGCCCGGATCACCAGATCCACCTCTACACCGCCCTTGCGCCCGACGAAGCGGTGCTCCGGCGCCTGCAGGGGCTGGTCGACGAGATCCGGCTCCACCCGCCCCA
>NZ_JAQVNX010000182.1 GCF_028702905.1 Methanofollis sp. | reverse complement strand
TCCCCGGTGCAATACCGGCGCGAAGGAGAGAAAACAGGTGCAACGGTGCAAAAGACAGGGGGCCGCAGTCTCCGCTTTACAATCTCTGTATGATGTATCCGATCCACTATTCCCGACGTTTTTCAAAAACCGCCGGGAAAGAATGTTTCATGGGCGATTCGCCGGAACAAAAAAAGGAGAGGTTTATTCAACCTTAATGAAGTTCTTCCCGGCCTCGCCGCAGATCGGACACTTCTCCGGCGCCTTCCCGATCTCGATGTTCCCGCACCAGGGGCAGAGGAAGACCTCGGCGCCCTCGAAGTCCTTCCCGGCGAGGACGGCCTCAAGGGCCTTCGTATAGAGACCGGCATGGACCTGCTCGGCCTTCATCGCGTGGGTGAAGATAGCGACGGCCTCGGGCTTGCCCTCTGTCTTCGCCTCTTCGACGAAGGCCGGGTACATCTCGGTGAACTCGTCGGTCTCGCCCTCGATGCTCCCCTGGAGGTTCTCGGCCGTCTTTTTGATCCCGCCCATCACGGAGAGTTCGCGCTTCGCGTGGATAGCCTCGGCCTGCGATGCGGCGCGGTACAGGCGTGCCACGTTCTTGAAGCCTTCCTTGTCCGCCTTCTCCGAGAAGGCGAGGTACTTGCGGTTCGCCTGCGACTCGCCGGCAAATGCTGCCTTGATATTCTCCAGTGTTGCCATGACCATCTCTTCTGCAGGCATCCATAAAAAAATATTCCCGCCCCTCAACGCCTGATAAGGCATAAAGGAGCACATCTGTCCATTCACGCACCAGACATAGCACTGATCCGGGAGAGAGGAGCATTCAAAGGTTTATATATTGCGAGGATGGATCAACCCTGATGAAACAGATGCGGGAGGTGCCCGCCCGCGAGCGGCCACGGGAGAAGATCGCGGCGAAGGGTGCGACGGCCCTCACCGACCGCGAACTCATCGCCGCGATCATCGGGAGCGGCGTGGCCGGGCGAGACGTGCTGGAGGTCGCCCGTGAGATCGAGGGGGTGATCGCGGACTCGTGTGTCCCGGCGTACAGCGCCCTTGTCAGGGTGCCGGGCGTCGGCGAGGCCAGAGCCTGCCAGATCACCGCCGCCTTCGAACTTGCCCGGCGCCGCTTCCTCCCGGCGGAGACGCGGGTCACCTGCCCGGCCGACGTCCTGCCCCTCGTGAAGTACCTCGCCGACAGGCAGCAGGAGTACTTTATCTGTATCTCCCTGAACGGCGCCGGCGAGGTCGTCGGCAACAGGGAGGTCACGAAAGGGCTCATCAATTACAGCCCGGTCCACCCGCGGGAGGTCTTCGCCGACGTGATCACCGACAGGGCGACCTCGGTGGTCTTCGTGCACAACCACCCCTCGGGAAGCCTCCAGCCGAGCAGGGAGGACATCGCCATGACGAAACAACTCACGGCCGCGGCGGACATTCTCGGCATCAGGGTGCTCGATCACCTCATCGTTACAAAGAAGGGTCACCTCTCCATGCGGGAGGCAGGGCTCCTCTGAGGGGGGAGGCGATGGAGTACGACAGGGTCAGGCGGACACTCTGGGTCATCCTCATCCTCAACGTCATCGTAGCCGTCGCAAAGGCGGTCTTCGGCCTCATGGCCGGTTCGATGTCCATGGTCGCCGACGCCCTCCACTCTTCCTTCGACTCGGCCTCGAATATCATCGGCCTGGCCGCCACCGGCATCGCCGCCCGCCCCCCCGACAGGGACCACCCGTACGGCCACGCAAAGTTCGAGACTTTTGGGACACTTCTCGTCGGCGGGATGCTCCTCCTGACCGCCTACTGGGTGATCAGCGAGGGGGTCGTCCGCCTCACCACCGGCGCCGTCCCCCACATCACCGCCCTGACCGTCGGGGTGATGGTCGCCACCACCGTCATCAACATCTTCGTCGCCCTGTACGAGAGGCGGGTGGGCGAGGAACTCAGGAGCAGTTTTCTCATCGCCGATTCCGAACACACGAAGAGCGATGTATTCGTCTCCCTCTCGGTTCTTCTCGGGTTCGCTGTCGTATACCTCGGGTACCCCCTGGCCGACCCCCTCATCGCCCTTGCCATCGGGGCGCTCATCGGCAGGATGGGCCTTTCCATCATACGGGAGGCCGGGATGGTCCTCACCGACGCCGCCACCGTGCAGTGCGAGGAAAATGTCAGGGAGATCGTCGCCCGCATCCGTGGCGTCCTGGGGTCGCACGAGTTCAGGTGCCGGGGCGCTCCCGGCGAAATGATGGCCGACATCCATATCACCGTCGATCCCGGCATGACCGTCGAGGAGGCGCACGGAATCGCGGAGGAGGTCGAGGCCGCGATCACGGAGGGCGTGCCCGGCATGAAGGAGGTGGTCGTCCATATCGAACCGGGGGAGAGGGACGGGAGGGAGAAGATCTGAGGGTGTGGCTCTGGAGAATCAATCATGAGTCAAGAGCATGCCCCAGACAGACCGCGTGAAAAGACGTTATGCATACCTTCATGCCCAGACCGATGTATTCCTCGATCCCCTGAGGGAATACGCGGGTCCACCGCCTATCCCATATCATTCACCGGGGGACTACGCCCCGGGACCCCCGCTCAGGATTGGACCGGGAAAGTGTAAACGCTGCAATCAGAAGAGATCTGCCATCCCTACCCAATCCCAAGGATGAGAGGGGCGGGAGGTGGCGGCCCCCCAGAGCCAGCACACAAGAATGGGATTTCTCCAGTTATCGCTTTAGATATTACCCTTACCCAAGGAATTACCATGAAAATGATCCAGAAGATCCGTTCTCCGGGTTTTCATGAGGTTTTGACTCTCAACGAGCACCCCATGATGGAGATGGAGAGGACAAAATCACCTTCAGAAAAGGTTCGCCCTCTGCCTTC
>NZ_JAQVNX010000181.1 GCF_028702905.1 Methanofollis sp. | reverse complement strand
GGCGACACCCTGGCCCGGTGCTTCCGGAAGGCGGGCTACCCTCTGGAGGTCCAGTACTACGTGAACGATATGGGCCGCCAGATCGCCATCGTCTCCTGGGGCTTCGACCATGTCCCGAAAGAGCGCCTTGAGGACGAGAAGGAGGACCACCACATCGCCCGCGTGTACGTCGCCGCGAACCGCGAGATCGAGAAAGAGCCCGCGATCACCGGCGAGGTCGACCACCTGATGCAGCTCATCGAGCAGGGCGACCCGGAGACGCAGAGGAAGTTCCGCGAGGTCGTCTCCCACTGTCTCGACGGTTTCAAGGTGACGATGGCGAACCTCAACGTCGTCCACGACCGCTTTGTCTGGGAGTCGGACTTCGTGCGGAACGGCGACATGGAGAGGATCATCGACCGGATCGACCGCCTGCCCCAGGCCAGGCACGAGGGCACGCTCTCCCTGGACCTGACGGAATGCGGTTTCGAGAAGGACTACGTGATCCGCCGGTCCGACGGGACGTCCGTCTACGCGGCCCGCGACCTCGCCTTCCACACCTGGAAGGGCCGGAACTCCGACCGCATGATCGACGTCCTGGGTGCCGACCACAAACTGATCGGCTCGCAGCTCCAGTGCACCCTGAAAATCCTCGGCGAGAAGGCCCCGGAGATCGTCATCTTCGAGTTCGTCTCCCTGCCCGAGGGCTCCATGTCCACCCGTGCGGGCAAGTTCATCTCGGCCGACGAACTTGTCGCCGAGGTGACGAACAAGGCCTTCGCCGAGGTCTCGGAGAGGAGGCCGGAACTCCCGGCGGAACAGCGCGAGGAGATCGCCAGGGCCGTCGCCATATCGGCCATCCGCTACGACATCGTCAGGATCTCGCCGGAGAAGTCGACGGTCTTCGACTGGAAGGAGGCCCTGAACTTCGAGAGACAGAGCGGCCCGTACGTCCAGTATTCCCATGCCCGCGCCTGTTCGATCCTGGAGAAGGCCGGGGCCTTCGAGCCGGCCTTCGTGTACGCGGACGAGCACGAGATCGCCCTTGCCAAACAGATCGCCCGTTTCCCCGCGGTGATCGACCAGGTGGTCCGCGAACTCCGGCCTCACCTCCTCGCCACCTATGCCCGCGACCTCGCCGACACCTTCAACACCTTCTACAGGTACGTGCCTGTGCTGAAGAGCGAGGGGGAGATGCGGGCGAGCAGGCTCACCCTTGTGAAGGCTGCGCAGAACACGCTGAAGGAATCTCTCGAAACCCTTGGTATCGATGCGATCTCCACGATGTGAGGACGCGAGGGGCGCCCTGCAGAAGCAGGGCTACCAGTTTTTTTCTCCCGACGCCACGGCGGCCGTGAAGCCGTGCATGTGGAACAAGCGGGCCCTGAAGGGCGGCGACATGTGCTACAAGCACCAGTTCTACGGGATCGAGAGTCACCGCTGCGTGCAGATGACGCCGACCCTCCGCTGCAACCAGCGCTGCCTCTTCTGCTGGCGTTCCTTCGAGCACGACGTCGAGGCAGAGAGGGAGTGCACGCCCGCGGAGATCCTCGGACGTGTCCGCGACCTCCAGAAGAGGGCGCTCTCCGGGTACAAGGTCTCGCAGTACGTGACAGGGGATCGTTTTGCCGAGGCACTCGACCCGACGATGGTGGCGATCTCCCTCTCCGGCGAACCGACCCTGTATTCGGGCCTGCCGGAGATGATCGACCTCTTCAACGCGGAGGGCTTCACCACCTTCCTGGTCTCGAACGGGACGCGGCCCGACGTCCTCGCCCGCTGCCGTCCCTTCCAGACCTACGTCTCCCTGGACGCACCCGACGAGGAGACCTACCTCCCCCTCTGCAACCCGGAGGAGGAGGGGTCGTGGGAGAGGATCCAGCAGAGCCTCGGACTCCTCTCCGGCCGGCGGTCGGCAGTCAGGACAACCCTCGTGAAGGGGATCAACGACATCGACCCGGCAGGATATGCGGCGCAATACGAGGCATCGGGCGCACGTTTTATTGAGATCAAGGGATACATGTATCTCGGATACAGTCGCAACCGCCTGTCGCGGGAGAACATGCCCGAGCACGAGGAGATCCGCCGCTTTGCCGAGGAAGTCGCCGGGCACTGCACCAGGTACCGTATCGCGGACGAAAGCCCCATATCCAGGGTCGTCCTGATGGAGAGAACAGAGAGAGGGGATGAAACAGAATGAGATTTGATCCAGAAGAAAGGAAGGAACTGTCGAGGAAGGACTTTGAAGAGGCATGGCACCGTGGCCCCGAGGTGCTGACGCCGCCGGCCCTGGCCGGGACGTACCCGCGGAAGGCCTACACGCGTGCGAGGCCGCACCCGATCGCGGAGACGATCGAGAGGCTCCGCCAGGTGTACCTCTCGATGGGCTTCGACGAGGCCCGCGTCCCGGTGATGATCGAGGAGTCGGACGTCTACAGGCAGTTTGGCCCCGAGGCGAGCGCGGTCCTTGACCGGGTCTTCTATCTCGGCGGCCTGCCGCGGCCGAACATCGGGATCTCAGACCGCCAGATGGAGCAGGTGATGGCGATGATCGGGGCCGAGTACGCGGAGGCGCCGGTCACGTCCGAGGAGGCGAAGGAGAGACTCCAGAAGATCTTCCATTCCTACAAGAAGGCGGAGATCGACGGCGACGAACTGACCCACGAGATCGCCGGGTCCCTCTCGATCGACGACGGCCTGGTGGTCCGCATCCTGGACGCGGTCTTCCCTGAGTTCAAGAGTCTTGAGCCCGAGTCCTCGCACACGACCCTCCGCTCCCACATGACGAGCGGGTGGTTCCTCTCTCTCGGGTCGATGTGGGAGCACTACGCCCACCCGATCCGTCTCTTCTCGATCGACCGCTGTTTCCGCCGGGAGCAGGAGGAGGGGCCGACGCGGTTGATGAC
>NZ_JAQVNX010000180.1 GCF_028702905.1 Methanofollis sp. | reverse complement strand
TCGATGGCGAGAAGGTCGGAAAAGATGCCTCGTGAACGTTCACCGTGCCGCCGCCTCCACCCAGTGGCCTGACTGCACCTCGACCATGGCCGGCGACCCGGGAGGGACGGGGCACGGCGCAGGCCGGGAAACCCCTCTATCAGCGCTCGATGCGGCGACGAGCCGGCGCGTATACGAATGGCAGGGGCGGTCAAGGACATCCACGGTCGGTCCGATCTCGACGATCCTTCCCTTCAGCATGATGGCAACCCGGTCACTCATCGCCCGGACGACTCCAAGGTCGTGGGAGATGTAGAGGCAGGCCGTATGATAGTCCCGCCCCAGATCCCGGAAGAGCGTGAGGATCTGGGCCTGGACCGAGACGTCAAGGCCCGCCGTGGGTTCGTCGGCCACGATGAACTCGGGTTCCAGGGCAAGAACGCGGGCAAGGACCACCCGCTGGTTCTGCCCCCCGGAGAGTTCGTACGGCCTGCGGTTCAGGTGCTCCTCATTCAGCCCCACCATCTCGACCAGGTCTCTCACCCGGCGGTCGATGCCCGTGCGGTCTTCGAGCCCGTGGATCCTGAGTGGCTCGGCAATACTCTCACGGACGCGCATCCTCGGGTTGAGCGAGGCATAGGCGTCCTGGAAGATCATCTGCATCCGCGGCCTGAACCGTCGAAGATCCTTTCGAGAAAGCGCCGTAATATCGGTGCCGTCAAAGATGACGCGGCCACCGGTAGGTTCGATGAGGCGGAGGAGAGAACGACCGAGCGTCGTCTTCCCGCACCCGCTCTCACCGACGAGCCCGAGCGTCTCGCCCTTTTCGATCCCGAACGATACCCCATCAACCGCCCGGACCTCGGTTCGGCGGAGAACACCCGTCGAATAATAGGTCTTCAGGTCACAAACGTCAATCATACAGCATGCACCGTGCACAATGGCCGGACCCGATTCGAACGAGCCCGGGATGTTCTATTTCACACCGTCCGACCGCACAGGAACACCGGGGGGAGAACCGGCACCCGGGCGGGGGGGTGATAAGCGATGGGGCCGACCCCGGGATCGGCCGCATGCCCCTTGCAGGAAGGGACTCCAGGAGACCGCGGGTATAGGGATGCGCCGGTGAGGAGAGGACCGTGTCGACCGGCCCGATCTCGACAATCTCCCCGGCATACATCACCGCAACCCGCGCGGCGAGGGTCGCGGCGGCCTCGATGTCGTGGGTGATGAAGAGAACCGAACGATCCAGATTGATCTCTGAAAAAAGGGCGAGGATCTCGCGTTTCGTCACGGCGTCCAGACCCCTCGTCGGTTCGTCCGCGATCAGGAAGGACGGGTTGCAGGCGAGGGCAAGGGCGATGAGAGCCCGTTCGCGCATTCCGCCGCTGAAACGGTGGGGATACTCCCGGGCCATTCTGGCAGGCTCGGCAATCCTGACCCGATCGAGGAGATCTACAGCCGCCGCCTCTGCTTCCGCCCCCTTCAGCCCGCGGTGAAGGGTGATCGCCTCAGCGATCTGGTCGCCGACCCTGAGGACCGGGTTGAGCGAGGTCCCTGAATTCTGGAGAACCACAGCGATCTCCCGCCCTCGAACCTTCTGCATCTCCTCTTGTGGAAGAGAAAGGAGGTCTCTGCCGCGGTAGAGGATCTCTCCCTCGATCCGCGTGTTCGGCTGGAGAAGGCGCAAGATCGCCATCCCGAGCACGGTCTTCCCCGAGCCCGTCTCGCCGAGAAGGGCGAGGGTCTCCCCTGCCCGGATCGTGAGGTCGACGGTATCGGACGCCTTCACCACGCCATCGGCTGTCGGGAAACCGACCTTCAGCCCGCGCACACAAAGAAGCGTATCGCCCATCCTCATACCCGCATCACCTGGAAACGTGGATTGATCCGCTCCTCACAGGCATAGGCGAACCATGCAAGGGCAAGGGAGATGACCGTCACCGCCAGGCCCGGCGGGATCAGCCACCACCAGAGACCAAGGACAATCCCCCCGTTCTGGCTCGCCCTCTCGATCATCTGCCCCCAGTCCACGACATTCGGGTCCCCCATCCCGAGAAAACCAAGACCTATCCCGACGAGCATGAAATGCTGGGCCGACGTGACGAACTTCACGCCGACAAGAGGGAGAACGTTCGGGAGGATATGCCGCGCCATGATATAACCGTCCCGGGCACCGAGCGCCTTTGTTCCGACGACAAAGTCGGCAACGGCAAGAGAGAGCACCTGGGACCTGATGATCCGCACGCTGCCGAGGCCGCCGAGGAGCCCCATGATCACGGCAGTCACGTAGATCCCCGGCCTGAAGAAGATCGTGAGGACGAGCAGGAGGGGAAAGAAGGGAATGGTCATCATCACGTCAAGAAAACGCATGACGGCCTCGTCGACCTTACCGCCGTAGTAGCCTGAAATGATGCCGACGGCCGTACCGATGACGACCGAGACCACGGCGCCGAGAAAACCGAGGAGCATGGTCGCCCTCGTGCCCCAGATCAGCCTGCTGAAGATATCCTGGGCAAGGTCGTTTGTCCCGAGGAGGTGCGCGGCATCAGGGGGGGCGAGGGGCGGCCCCGCGATCACGAAGGGATCAAAAGGCGCGATCACCGGTGCAAAGAGGGCGACCGCACAGTACACGAGGACGACGCCGAGACTGAGGTACAGGGCGGCGTTACGCCCGGGCATCGCTCCCCACCTCCACGCGTGGATCGACGAACGGGTAGAACATATCGGCGCCGATGTTTGCCACGATGACAATGAGCGTATCCATCAGCAGGATCCCCTGGAGCAGGGGGAGGTCGCGGACCTGAAGGGCCTCAAAGGTGAGCATACCGATACCCGGCCAGGAGAAGATCGTCTCGACGAAGATACTCCCGGTGAGCATCCCGGCACACTGGAGGGCGACCTTCGTCACCATCGGGAGC
>NZ_JAQVNX010000179.1 GCF_028702905.1 Methanofollis sp. | reverse complement strand
CGTCCCTCGCGATCGCCTCGATCTCGGGCGGGACGCCTTTGAGGGACTCCTTGATCAGGGTTTGCATAACACACATCTGTCACCGATCCTTATTATTCTGCATGCCAGTCACGTGGTTGCCGGGAGAAGGGTTCTTCGCGAACAGTTATCTCTTCGGCGATATCCTCATCGACGCCGGGGTCTATCCGATGGCCGTCGCCCCGCATGCGGACAGGATCAGGACGATCGTCATCACCCACACGCACTATGACCATATCGCCCACCTGAAGGAGATCACAGCGATGACCGGTGCCGAGGTCTGCGTCCATGCCCTCGACGTCCCCGGCCTCACCAATGATACGCCGAGCCTTGCGCCGATGTTCTGCGAACACCCCCCGATGGTCGTCCCCGACCGCGTCCTTGCAGACGGTGATAGGGTCGGCGGCCTTCTCGTCATCCACACGCCCGGCCACACGCCAGGCGGGATCTCGCTGTACAGCGAGGAGGAGCGTGCCCTCTTCTGCGGCGACACCGTCTTTACGGGCGGGTCTTTCGGGCGGTGCGACTTTCCGGGCGGGGACGGCCGCGCCCTTGCCGCCTCGATAGAACGCCTCTGTGACCTCGAAGTCGAGGGGCTGTACCCCGGCCACGGCGAACCGGTGAAGAGCGGGGGCGGTCGGCATGTCAGGGCGGCGGCCCTCGCTCTGAAGGGTATGCTGTGATGAAGGGCGTCTACTGCCTCGTCCTCCATACTCCGGCCTGCGAGGTCGAGGTCGGCAGTCTCGGGACGGTCCGCTTCAGGGCCGGGTATCACATCTATGTCGGTTCGGCACGCGGACCCGGCGGGCTTGAGGCACGGGTCGGCCGGCACTTCAGGCTCGCGGCGACGCGGGAGGGGCGGCCACACTGGCACATCGACCGCCTCCTCCTCACCCCCGGCATCACTCTCGCGGGTGCAGTCCTCGGGGCGACGGCAGAGGATTTCGAGTGCCGGATCGCCACAGCGATCGGCGGTGAGGCGGTGCCGGGCTTCGGGTGCACGGACTGTTCCTGCCCCTCGCACCTCTTTTTCCGGCCTGAAGAGCCGTTTTCCGGGATCGGGGAGGCGTTCAGGAGGACGGGCCTCGTCCCGCAGATCAGAAAGAGCAATATGGGTGAAGTCCATCTCAGTGTATGAAGGTCCTCGGCGTATCAGGGAGCATGAGAAAGGACGGCAACACCGCCCAGCTGGTCAGGTACATCCTTGCGAAGGTGCAGACGTCAGGGATAGAGACCGAGTTCGTCTCCCTTGCCGGCCGGATCGTCCACCCCTGCACCGGGTGCGAGAGGTGCAAGGAGACGAAGTGGTGCGTCATCGAGGGGGACGGCTGGAGCGACATCGCCCAGCGAATGCTCGAAGCCGAGGTGGTCGTCATCGGGTCGCCGACCTATTACTATGACGTCAACGGCCAGATGAAGAACCTCATCGACCGCACCTACTCCCTGTACCACGACCGGAAACTCGCGGGCAGGAATGCCGTGGCGGTGACGGTATGCGCCGACCGCGGCTGCGAGCGTTCCCTGGAGACGATCGAGGGTTTCCTGAACACCCACCAGTTCTCGTACCTCGGCCATGTCTGCGGAAAGGCCTACCTCCCGGGCGAGATCATGACAGACGCCCGGGCGGTGAAGAAGGCCGACGGGGTCGCAAAAAAGATCGTCAACCTCCTCCAGCCGAAGGACTAAAACATTTTTTCAGTTCCGGGAAATTCCTGTTGTACAGAGCCAGCGGTGTTTTCAAAGAACCGCCTGAAACTCCGTTTCATGAGCGATTCTCCAGAGCCCATTTTCCCTGCACGGCGGATCAGAGGTCCGCCGTCTCCAGATATCTCCGGGGCCCGGTGTTCCCGGGCACCCGCGGCTCTTTTCCCTCTTCATCCCGGGAGGGGCGAAGATCCTCCTCCACCACCCCGTACTTGAGCACGTCCTCGAAGCGTCCTCTGTGAAAGAGGTGCCCCCGCCGGCATCCCTCAAGGCGCAGCCCGGCCTTTTCGAGCACCCGCGCAGAGGCCGGGTTCCGCCGCAGGCAGGAGGCATGGACCCGGTGGAGGCCGAGGGGGCCGAAGGCGAAGGCAACGGCCGCCACTGCCACCTCGGTCGCATAGCCCCGCCCCCACGCGTCGGTCCTGATCCAGTACCCAAGTTCGGCGTTCCTGTTCGCGGGGTCGATGGTCAGGCTGACCGACCCGATGAGGACGCCGTCACCGGCCCGCACAATCTTCCAGACAGCGCACCGGCCGTTCGCCCACCCCGCGATGCTCGCCGCGATCCAGGCCGTGGCCATTCCCTGCGGGTACGGGTAGGGCATTCGCACCGCTGTATCCGCGATCGCGGGATCGTCGGCAAGGCGTGCGATCTCCGGTGCGTCTGAGAATCGGAACGGCGCAAGAAGAAGATGCGCGGTCCGAAGGGTCGGCTGGACAGGCATCGTCCGGATCAGGCCACCCCGAGGATCCGCGCCGCCAGGTGTGCGGCATTTTCCCCGCCGTCGAGGGCGACGCAGGCAACAGGCACTCCCTTCGGCATCTGCACGACAGAGAGGAGTGCGTCGAGGCCGCCGAGGTGTTTCCCTGAGACCGGGACACCGATCACCGGCTTCTTCGTCTTCGAAGCGACGACACCCGGCAGGGCCGCCGCCATCCCGGCGATGCAGATGAAGACCTTTGCGTCCGAGGCCTGCACATAGTTTTCCAGACGGTCCGGGTCACGGTGTGCCGAGATCACCTGGAGCTCGCAGGAGATCCCGTACTCGTCGAGCACTGTCCGGGCCTTCTCGGCGATGGCGCTGTCCGAGGCCGACCCTGTGATAATGGCAACATCTGGCATGATATCTCTCTGTTTTCCTCAGGATAGTATAGCCTGAAGGTGGTTAGCCTTTGTCCTGCACGGCCGC
>NZ_JAQVNX010000178.1 GCF_028702905.1 Methanofollis sp. | reverse complement strand
GGGAGGTGCTTCTCGCCCAGGAACCGCCCGAACTCGGCGACATAGTCGAGGCCGGCAAGGTCGCCGCCGGCAAGGCGGGGGACCTCCTCCTCGGCCACCTCGGCCCTCACCTTCAGGTCGAGGAGGCCGTCGGCGGCGCAGGCAGGGCCGCGGCGCCCGAGGTCGCGGAGCGTCTCCCGCCCCACACCGGCGACCGTGACCTGGCACATCGCATGGGGAGCGGCGACCCTCTCCACCGCGCCGGCAATCGCGTCGGCGACACCGCCGGCCGAAAGATCGGCGCAGTCCAGGGTGCCGAGGTCGTACATCGGGGTCTTCGGGAGGGCGAGGGGCGTGACCCGACCCGTCGCCGTGTCGACGACAAGGCCCCCCTTCCTGTCATGGATCTCGCCGTACGTGCAGTGTTCCAGGGACCCGCTGTACCAGGCGCGGCTGCCGACCTGCATCTGCCCGTGGTAGTGGCCGAGGGCGATGTAGTCGAAGTCGTCGGAGATCATCGTGTTGTCGATCTCGTGCTCCGCGATTGTGTGGAGTTTTTTGTCGGCGACCATGCTCGCGAGGCCGTGGGTGACCAGCACATTGGCCGATGAGGGAGAGAGGTCGACCCCGTCGAAGGCGACCCTGTAGTCGCCTGCCTCAAGCATGTTCGGGATGAGGTGGAAGACGGTGTCGCCGACCTCCACCCTCTCGTACCGGTACCGGTACGCGGCATGGACCTCGGCGCCATGGTATGCGAGCACGGCAAAGGGCGACTCGGTGTACCTGGTCTTCGCCATCGAGTGGTTGCCGGCGATGAGGATGAGGGGGACGCCCGCGTCCTGCAGCCTGTCCAGGGCCTCGAGGACCGTCGTGTAGGCCCTGGTCTTCGGCCTGACAGTGTGGAAGAGGTCGCCCGCGTGGACGACGGCGTCGGGCCTCTCCCTGATGACCATGTCGACGGCCGCAAGAAAATTCTCGTAGACCAGTTTTTCCCGCAGGTTCATCCCGGTCTCGGGGTCGATTTTATTGAAGGCCGCAAGGCCGAGGTGCGTATCGGCAATATGGACGAATTTCATCTTTATCAAGACCTCATCTGCCGGTCGTATATAGAGCTCTCCGGCGGACCCTGAAAGTGAAGGGGAGCGTCACCACTATCTAATAGCGGGTGCACAATATGAGGGTGGTGATTCTGTGACACAGCGGGCTGTGGACGCAATATTTCAGGCGATGTTCCTCCTCACCGATCTGCGGGTGCTGATGCGGGAGACGGCGCCCCTTCACGATCTCGATGAGGAGCAGCGGGCAAAGGCCGCAAAGGCCCTGGAAAAACTGAAAAAACAGATCAATACTCTTGAGCAGGAGCTGGCCCGATGAAGTGCACGGCCGATATCGAGGCACGCGACCTCGAAGAGATGTCCATCAATATCGACCCGATCCAGGCCGGCGGCAGGCTGACCGCGGACGCGATGAAGGCGATCATCGCCTGGGGCGACGGCTACTCGGTCTGCGACAACTGCCGGAAACCTTTCAGGCTGGACTACATCGAAAAGCCGGCCATCAACGTCTTCCACGACGACCTCGCGGCATTCGTCGGCATGGACGAGGCGCGGGTCGTGCCCGGCGCGAGGCGCGGCTTCCAGGCGGTCGCCGGCACCTATGTGCAGAAGGGCGACCCGGTGATGCTCACCGGCCTCTCCCACTACACCGAGTTCCTGGCCGTCGAGAACACCGGGGGCGTGCCCCTGGAGATCCCGAAGGACGGGAAGAATATCATCAGGGCCGAGGCGGCGGCGGAAAAACTCGAAGAGGCGGTGCGGACCTTCGGGCGGCCGCCTGTCCTCCTCTTCCTCGACCATGTCGACTACCAGTACGGCAATCTCCATGAGGTGAAGGAGATCGCCCGCGTCGCCCACCAGTACGACGTCCCTGTCCTCCTCAACGGCGCCTACACGGTCGGCATCCTGCCTGTGGACGGGAAGGCCCTCGGCGTCGACTTCGTCGTCGGGTCGGGGCACAAGAGCATGGCGGCGCCGGCGCCCTCGGGCGTGCTCGCCACGACCGCGGAGCGTGCCGACGAGGTCTTCAGGACGACGACGATCAAGGGAGACGTCACCGGCCGGACCTTCGGGCTGAAGGAGGTGGAGATGATGGGATGCACCCTGATGGGCGTCACCCTCATGGGCATGATGGCCTCCTTCCCGCATGTGCGGGAGCGGGTGAACCACTGGGAGGAGCACCTTGCCAATGGCACGCTCTTCGTCAACGCCCTGGCCTCGATCGAGGGGACGGAGATCAGGTCCGAGATGCCGCGGCGCCACACCCTGACCCGCGTCGACACGACCGCCTCCTTCGATCGGGTGGCCGAGACGCACAAAAAACGCGGCTTCTTCCTCTCCTCCGCGCTGAAGAAGAAGGGGATCGTCGGCGTCATTCCCGGGGCGACGAAGGTCTGGAAGTTCAACACCTACGGCCTCTCCCGGGCGCAGGTGGAGTACCTCGCCGCCGCGTACCTGGAGATCGCGGAGGAGAACGGACTTTCCGTCTCCGCGTAAGGATAGGATAGAGTGCCGGCCCTGAGGGGGTCGGTGCGGTTCTTTTTTTCTATCACATTGTTCCGGATAGAGTCTTAAATGGGAGTCCGGAGGGAACTTGAAAAGACGAAGGCTTCGAAGAAAATCCCGGGAGAAACATGGGAAGGCATTATCTCCAGGGATAAATCAGTGGAGCGGCATCTTGTCCGGGGGGCATCGCTCGAAAACGTTCCGTTTTCTCAAGCTCCCTTCGGTCGCACCCCCGGTCCCACCACCATTAGGATAGGGGAGGGATGGTAACCACCTCCTTCAGGATCTCTGCTCTGTCTTCCCGGGGTTTATCCTGAGTCGGGGACGACCAGAGGGAGTCGAGAAGACGAAGGCTTTCGAGGCCAGCACCCCCG
>NZ_JAQVNX010000177.1 GCF_028702905.1 Methanofollis sp. | reverse complement strand
CTGGTAGACACTACGACGGTGAACCCAAAAGCCCTGACCGTAAGGATTATATTCAAGAATTCTCGGTTAAAAAATGCCTCGCCCGGGTGCGGATTAGCGCCGCCGGCAGAGACTATCGGGCCTCCCGGGAACGGCCGCCCTTACCCGGTGAGTTCAACCTCGCCCGCCGCGAGAGGCCGGCAGCAGAGCCTGCCGCTATGGGCATCCGCCATCACGGCGTCGATCTTCCTTGAGATCTCCGCGCTGTAGTATGCCTCGCCGCATCGGTCGCAGACGAGCGCCGGGACATCCCTGATGACGATGATCCCGTCCCCGACCCGTGCGATGAACTCGGTCTTCCCTTCCTGTAGAGAACAGTTCTATCGCCGCTGCACTCAAACATTTCCAGCCGGCAGCCGGTCACGGAAAAGGGTCGCTTCGCTCATTCTACGGTGTCTTTCCCGTGTAATCTACCCTGCACCGCCCTCGATAAAGTCAGGCTAATCCCCTCCCGGGTATACCCACTATATGTCTGTCACATTCCCGGGAAGATGCAGGCAGCAGGCACACCCTTCGAGGGTTGTGCAGGAGATCAAACCATGGCAGACTTTGTGCCGACTACCGTGAACAGAACGGCGGTCCGGGACCTCGCCGTCCCGATCGCCAGCGTAACGTCGTTTAACACCCTCATCCAGTCCGTCATCGACGACAACCCCTTCGAGTGCGTCGGGTATACGACCAGGGCCGGGCAGACGGTGTCCGCGGTCGTCAGGAACCGCGAGCACTACACCGCGAAGGTGAACTTCCTCGACGACGACGGAAAGCGCCTCGGGACCATCTCGATCCAGTCCCCGACGATCGCCGCGTTCAACGCGAACGCCACGGAGATCCTCAATAACGCGGCCCTCGCGGCCGCGATGGGCGGCGAGGCCGTCCGGAACGGTCCCGCGGAGACCTACTACGCGCAGCTCAAGTGCCACGACCCCTCGGGCGACGACTACTACGTCACCTTCACCCGAAAGACCGTCCGGCTCTCGTCCTACCAGGACGAAGCGATCCGGACCAGGGTCGAGACCTGGGCCGACACCGTTGGAACGCTGGAGTGAGAAGGGAACCCCCCCTCTCACTTTCACCCCGCGCCCGGCTCACCCATAACAACCCCTTCTTCTCCAGACTATCGTATGACGTGTCCACCTCTTCTCAGGAGCGACCAGACCCTCTTCCGCCACCCCGAGACGTTCGAGCACACCTTCGTCTCCGAACGCCACCGCGACGCCCGGAACTTGCCGGACTCTTCGGGGGAGTGTGGTCTGTCCGGCACTGAAAAAACCACCGCGAACCGGCGTACCCGGGGATATCTATACTAGATGGGAAGGCCCATATCCCGATCAGAATGGACACCGTCACCCGCGAGGCCAGCGGGGAGTGCGCGAGGATCATCGCCATTCTCCGGGAGAAGAAGGCGTACCTGGAGGAGGCCTACCATGTCGGGTCCATCGGCATCTTCGGCTCGTGCCGGCGCGGTGAGGAGCACGAGGGAAGCGACGTGGACATCCTGGTCGAGTTCTCCGAGGTGCCGGGGATCTTCGGGTTTCTCAGGCTTGAGCGGTATCTCTCCGAACTTCTCGATAGACCGGTGGATCTGGTCGAAAAAAGTGCGCTCAAACCCCGTATCGGCCGCCGTGTCTCAAAAGAGGTCATCTACATATGATGGCTCCACGAAGCACCCTCGATTACCTGGACGACGTCCTTGACGCCGTTGACAAGATCGAGGTCTTCACCCGGGGTATGTCGTATGAGGAGTTCTTCGCGGACGACAAGACCGTCTATGCGGTCACGCGAGCACTGGAAGTGATCGGTGAGGCGACCAAATGCGTTCCCCGACGCGTCAGGGAGCGTTATCCCTCTCTTCCCTGGAGCGAGATGGCCGGTATGCGCGACAAATTGATCCATGCCTATTTCGGGATCAACAGGGCCATCATCTGGAGAACGATCCGGGACGACATCCCTCCTCTCAGGTCTGCGGTTCAAAGCCTTCACGACGACCTGATCTCGGAGGAAACCAGGGATGAGTCCCCGTGGGACCCTTGATCGGCCCACCTCCCGGAAGCGCCCCATATTTCGTCCCGCCTGACCGGGTATGATGAAACACTGCACGTTCGTTTGGTTGAGAGAAAGATTGTGGGAACTGCATCGACCGAGACCAAACCAGTGCGGTCAACATCATGATACGGTTCCTATCACAACATGCCCTGTGGACGGGCTATCGGCAGTTCGCCGGTAATTTGCGACAAAACCGGGTCCGAAGACCCCCAGGATCCGAGGATACTCGCAGGAAGCCCCACCCTTGAGGGGGGTAGTTCACTCCCTTGAAGAGGTCCTCAATGGGTGTATGAGTTACTATTCCGTCAACTACCCCTCGCTTACGCAGGGGGTTTCCCGTTCTGCCCCTTCACACGGGAAGAGATAGCATCACCCACACAAACATCATTTTATATCGTTGTCAAACACATGTCACATCTATCGGAGTGATCAACCATGATCGTCGAGTTTAAAACGTATTTCTGCGACGGATGGTGGGGCGCACATGCAGTCGAGCACTCCATCTATACTCAGGGGAAGACCGTCGGTGTTCTCATCGATAACATCTTAGAGGCAACTGAACTTCATTTTGAGGAGGAGATCGAGAGAGGCGAACTGATCACCATCATCACCACGCCCGAATCTTCAGCAGAAACAACCTCGGATATGCCGGTTATCAAGTTCGAGTACAAGGTTGATATTATTGCCAAAACAGCCAGTTGTTAGCGGATATAAGGTGATCAGAATGCTCGAATCGATCGGGTATTCTTTTCTTCGACAAACTGGGAGCCATGTTCGGATGGGGAAGCAATGCGAGACCGGTACTAAACCAGTCACCGTCCCCCTGCACAACGAGATCAACGCAAAAACCCTGA
>NZ_JAQVNX010000176.1 GCF_028702905.1 Methanofollis sp. | reverse complement strand
ATCAGGTTCCTGTACGAGATCCCGGGGTGGAAGTCCGCGCCCGGCACCGCAAGGGACCCGATGAGGTCGGCCCCTCCCTCGCTCGTGATGTGCCCGGCATTGAAGTCCTCCATGACGCCGTCCCGCACCGTCACCAGGTTGAAGCGGTAGGCATAGTCTGCCGGCCCGAGATCGATCCCCATGCTCGCGGCTTCGAGAGGGCCCCTGCCGGTATAGCAGGTGGCCGGGTCGTAGCCGAGCACCGAGAGGTTTGCGACGTCGCTCCCCGGCTCGAACTCGTCCTTCACCGTCCGGAGAAGACCGCAGGCGCCCTCGCGGGCGATGCGGTCCATGTTCGGGGTGTCGGCATAGTCGAGGGGGGTCATGCCGCCGAGCGCATCGATGGGCTCGTCGGCCATGCCGTCTCCTAGAACGACGATATATTTCATGACTGGTCTTTTTCTCCTCTGTTTTTCAGCAGATTTCCCTGACAAGGGCGCGTGCCGCCTGCCGCACCGACTCCTCGGACCCGACGGTCGTGTGCCACCCCGTCGCCCCGATCTTTTCGACGGCAAGCTGCATCCTCGGGACATCGCCCACCCAGCCGCGGTCGCCCCCGGTGTACCGGAAACGCACGTCTGGGAGACCCATCTCCTCGGCGACGATCCGGGCGATCGCCGTGACATCGATCCAGTCCTCGGACCCGATATTGAAACAGGCAAAAGGCCCGTCCGCCGCCCTGACCGCGTGGAGGAGGGCCGCCACGCACTCCGAGACGAGGAGGTACGACTTGATCTGCTTCCCGTCCCCCAGGATCTCCAGTTCGGCCGGGTTCTCTTTCAGTTTGTGGGCGAAGTCCCATATCACGCCATGGTTGCTCCGCTCGCCGATGATGTTGGCGAACCGGAAGACCCGCGCCTTCATCCCGTAGGTGTGGGCATAGGACGAGATCATCGCTTCCGCGGCCAGTTTGCTCGCGGCATAGACCGAGATCGGTTCCATCGGGCTGTAGTCCTCGGGCGTCGGGATGACCGACGCCTCGCCGTAGACAGTCGAGGTGGAGGTGAAGACGATCTCGCCGACACCGTGGACCCGCATCGCTTCGAGGACGCGGACCGTGGCGGTGACATTGTTCTCATAGACGTCTGCCGGCGTTGCGGCGCTCCCCCGAACATCAGGGTCGGCGGCGAGGTGATAGACCCTCTCTGCCCCTTCGAACCTCTCCTGCCAGCCATCTTCGAGCAGGTCGGCCTGAAGATAATCAATTCTCCCGGCATCGAGATGCCCCCTGATATTGGCGAGATCCCCGGTGCGGAGGCTGTCGAGAACCAGCACGCGATCCCCCTGCTCCACAAGGGTGTCGACCAGATGGGAGCCGATAAATCCGGCGCCGCCCGTGACGATCGAGAACATATACGATCTCATTGGCACCGCGAGATAATATGGGTGACGGCAGGACCATTCCATCCCCTCTCCTCACTCGTCCGGGTCGTCGAGTGCCGTCCCTTTCCGCCGCGGCATGCCTGCCATGCTTCTATCATAATCATTAATTACGGCCCGCCTCCACACCCTATGCACACAGGACCATGACCATGCGCAGAGAACTACGAGAACACGCCGGGATATATCTCCGTGGCCTGATGATGGGGGCCTGCGACGTCATCCCGGGCGTCTCGGGAGGGACCATCGCCCTCATCACCGGCATCTACGAGCGCCTGATCGGGGCGATCGGCGCCGTCGATCCCGGGTCGCTGAAGCACGTGCTGCACGGCGACTTCGGGGCGTTCAGGAACGACCTCGAAAAAATCGACTTCCCCTTCCTGATCGTCCTCGTTGCCGGGATCGCCACGGCGTTCCTGGCCATGTCGGGCGTCATCCTGTACCTCCTGGGATACCACGGGGTCGAGACCTACTCCTTCTTCATCGGGCTGATCATCGCCTCCGCCGTCGTCCTCTTCCGGGAGATCCGCTCGCCCGGCCTTGCGGGCCTGGCCTTCCTTCTCGCCGGAACCGTCGCCGGGTTTTTCCTGACCGGCCTCGGCCACCTCGACGCCGGCCACTCCCTGCCGGTGATCTTTCTGACCGGGATGGTGGCGATCTGCGCCATGGTCCTCCCCGGCATATCGGGCGCCTACATGACCCTCATCCTCAACCAGTACGAGTTCATGCTCGCGGCGCTCAAGTCATTCGCCCTCCCCGAGATCGTCACCTTCATGGTCGGCGGCCTCACCGGTCTCCTCCTCTTCACGAAGGCCCTCAAATATCTCCTGAAGAACCACAAGACCGCGATGCTCGCCTTCCTCACCGGCCTGATGCTCGGTTCGACCAGGATGCTCTACGAAAAGGCCGCTATGTCCGGCACCATCCTCGTCGACGGCGGCATCTTCCTCATCGCCGGCATCGTCGTCATCGGCATGGTGGAGTACGTAAAACGGCGCTAGGGTCGGGCGGTGCCTGAACCCCCTCTTTTTCCGGGATTACCATGAAAACCACCCGGGTGGTTTTCAAAGAACCGCTTGAAACTTCGTTTCATGCCCGATTAATCGGAAAACGTACTTGTGCAGGCAGGTGCAAGAGGT
This sequence comes from Methanofollis sp., assembly GCF_028702905.1. Classification (NCBI taxonomy): domain Archaea; kingdom Methanobacteriati; phylum Methanobacteriota; class Methanomicrobia; order Methanomicrobiales; family Methanomicrobiaceae; genus Methanofollis; species Methanofollis sp. Next base: position 418 of record NZ_JAQVNX010000176.1, on the reverse strand, counting down.
ACGGAAGATATCATGTTCATCGGGATCGATCATGGCACAACGGCCATGCGCTTTGCATCCGAGGTCGACCACTTCAAAGTCTCGCGCGAGGCCGCGCGGGACTTTTCGGTTCGTGACCTCGAACGTCTCTGTCCTCTCGACGAGATCGAGGGCATTGCGGTATGCTATTCGATGGGAGACGGCATATCGACCATCACCGACATCCGCAGGGTCGAGAACCGCGGCGTCGTCTCGCAGGAGGGCGCGGGCAAGCACATCGGCGGGGGCACGCGGGTCTTCGACGAGGTCGCAGCAAGCGGCATCCCTGCCGTCGTGATGCCGGGCATCCACCGCGGCTCCCCGACAGATCCCCGGTTCAAGGCGTACTCCCACCAGACAAGCCCGGAGAAGATCGGGATCGCCTACGAGGTCTGCCACG
>NZ_JAQVNX010000175.1 GCF_028702905.1 Methanofollis sp. | reverse complement strand
TTCCCGGTGCGTTTCCAGATCCAGCTCCACAAGTACCTGGAGATGAAGTAAGCATGAAAGCGGTATGCCTCCTCTCGGGCGGGATGGACTCGACCACCCTCGCCTATGTGGCGAAAGATATGGGCTACGATGTCCTCGCCCTCCACCTCAACTACGGCCAGCTGACAGAGAGGAAGGAGCGCGAGTGCGCGCGGACGGTCGCCGGCCTCCTCGGGGCGAAAGAGTTCCTGGAGGTGGATGTCGGCTACTTCAGGCAGTTCGGAAAGAGCGCCCTTGTCGACGAGGAGATCCCGGTGAACGATTTCAGGGAGGAGCACGCGGGTGTCCCGAAGACCTACGTCCCCTTCAGGAACGGGAACCTCCTCGCGATGGCGACGAGTTTTGCCGAGTCCCGCGACGCCGACGCGGTCTTCATCGGGGTGCAGTCCTCGGACTTCTCGGGCTACCCTGACTGCCGGGAGGAGTTCATCCGGGCCTTCCAGGCGGCGGTGGACCTCGGCACCGCGCAGGAGAAGCCGATCAGGCTGATGACCCCCTTCGTGCACATGAACAAGACCGCGATCCTGGAGAGGGGCCTCGCCCTCGGCGTGCCGTACGAGCACACCTGGTCCTGCTACACCAACAACGATGCCGCCTGCGGGGTCTGCGAGTCCTGTCACTTCAGGCTCGAAGCCTTCCGCGCCCTCGGCATCGAGGACCCGATCCCGTACGAGGTGCGGCCATGACCGAGATCTACAAAGGAAAGAGGCTCTCGGTCGAGCTGAACAGGTATACCCTCCCGAACGGGAAGGAGAAGGAAAGAGTCGTCGTCAAACCCGGCAACGCCGCGGTGATGCTCCCGATCGAGGGGGAGGACTGCTACCTTGTGCGGCAGTACCGCTTCGCCATCGGGGAGTACATCTATGAGGCGGCGGCCGGGACCCTCGAAGACGGCGAGGAACCTATCGAGACGGCGAGGCGCGAACTCGTCGAGGAGTGCCGGATCGCCGCCGGGGAGTTCATCCCGCGTGGCTTCATCTACACCTCGCCGGGTTTCACCGATGAACGGGCCTACCTCTTCGAGGCGCGGGGCCTCACGCCGTCGCGGGAGTTCGACCCGGACGACGACGAGGTGATCGAGGTGGTCAGGATGCCCCTCGCAAAGGCCGTCGCCATGTGCCGGGACGGGCGGATCAGCGACGCGAAGACGATCGCGATCCTCTGCCGGTGCCTGCGATGAAGCAGGCCTTCCGGCCCGCGTGATCGCCGTGTGCATGTAATTTATACGAATCTGAAGAGAAACAAGTACTAACTTTGATGACTGGTGAATGAGAGATGACCGAAAACGCCGAAAATATAGTGGAGATGGACTCGGCGAGGCTGCGATACGAGTTCAAGAAGATGCTCGAACGCCTCGAAGCGAAGCAAGGGAGCGGCACCGAGCTCATCTCCCTCTATATCCCCCCGGACAAGCAGATCTATGACGTGACCGCCCAGCTACGGGACGAGTTCGGGCAGTGCGCGAACATCAAGAGCAAACAGACCCGAACGAACGTGCAGAGCGCCATCTCTTCCATCCTCTCCCGGCTCAAATACTTCAAGAGGCCGCCGGAAAAAGGCATGGCCGTTTTCTGCGGGACGGTCAGCACGGTCGGCGACCGCACCGACCTCCAGTGCGAGATCGTCCACCCGCCCGAGCCCATCAACCTGTACATGTACCGCTGCTCCTCGAACTTCGAGCTCGAACCCCTCAAGCAGATGCTCGAAGAGAAGCAGGTCTACGGACTTCTGGTCATCGACAGGCGAGAGGCGTACTGGGGCTTCCTGCGGGGCAACAGGATCGAGCCCATCGGAGGGTCCACCTCGATGGTGCCGGGCAAGCAGCGTAAAGGCGGTCAGTCGTCGGTGCGATTCCAGCGTCTGCGTCTCATCGCCATCAACGAGTTCTACAAGAAGGTCGGCGACCATGCGAGCGACACCTTCCTTGCCGAGAAGGACTACTTCAACCGTTTCCAGGGCCTCCTGATCGGCGGGCCGTCGCCGACGAAAGAGGAGTTCAACGAGGGCGGGTTCCTCCACCACGAGGTCCAGAAGCGTGTCCTCGGCCTCTTCGACGTCGCGTACACGAACGAGAGCGGCCTTGCCGAACTCGTCGACAACGCACAGGACGCCCTGAAGGGCGTCGAGGTCGTCAAGGAGAAGGAAGTGATGAACCGCTTCCTGAAAGAACTTGTCAAGGACGACGGCGTCGCCGCCTACGGCGAGGAGAGCGTGCGAAAGAACCTCGAAGACGGCGCCGTCGCGGTCCTGATCCTCTCCGACAGGCTGCGCGAGTCCCGCCTGAAGATCAGGTGCGGGAACTGCGGCTACTGCGAGGAGAAGACGGTGAAGACCGAGCCCGGCAAGACGACAAAGGATATCGACCTCGGGAACTGCCCGAAGTGCAGTTCCCCCCTCCAGATCGAGGAGGAAGTCGACATCATCGAGGAGATGACGACCCTCGCCGACCAGAGCAGTGCGAAGGTCGAGATCATCTCAGACGACTTCGAAGAGGGTTCGATGCTCTACTCCGCCTTCGGCGGGATTGCGGCGATCCTCAGATACAGGACGGGATACTGAATGTTCCTTGAAACTTACCGGCAGATAGAAGAGGCGCTCCGGGCGTGCACCGGAGAAGAGACAGTCGAACTCACGGACGGAGGCGAGCACGCGGACTATGCGACCACCGTCGCCTTCTCCCTCGCGAAGAAACTGAGAAAGTCCCCGATGGTCATCGCGACCGAGCTTGCGGCAGAGCTCACCGGGCGTCTTGCCGACGCAGGGATCACGGTCGAGACGAAGGGCCCGTACATCAACTTCCACGTGAGCGCCGCGTACGTGCAGGACGCGGTCAGGGAGGCCCTGGAACCCGGCTACGGGAAGCTCCCGGCACATGCCGGGAAGGTGATCCTGGAGCACACGAGCGCGAACCCGAACGGCCCCCTCCATGTCGGCCACATCAGGAACTCGATCATCGGCGACACCCTGGCCCG
>NZ_JAQVNX010000174.1 GCF_028702905.1 Methanofollis sp. | reverse complement strand
CCGAGGATCGCAAGGGCCCCGAGGGCCGGGACGACCATGCCCGGAGACTTCTGTGTCGTCGGCGGGACTGCCACGAACTGTGCCGAGATCGGGGTCGTAGCGCCGGTGTTCACCGTGGCGGTCGTCGTCCAGTCGACATAGCCGTTGAGTTTGAGGGCGACGGTGTAACTGCCCGGCGCAAGGTCGTTGAGCGTCACCGGGGTGACCCCCTTGTAGGCATTATTCAGGTAGATCTCTGCCCCTGCCGGGTCAGAGGTGACCTCCATCGAGCCTGTGTTGGCCCCCGGGGTCTGGAGGGTCGAACGCACCGACGACTGCTGGCCCGAGTTCACGTTTACCGAGGTGGCCGCGTCTTTGTACCCGTCAAGCTTGAGGTTCACGGTGTGGGCGCCCGGTGAGACGCCGATGATCACGAAGCCCTCAGGGGAGGTGCGGCCCTGGTAGGCGTCGTCCAGGTAGATGTAGGCCCCGATGGGATCTGAGTAGACCGCGATGGTGCCATAGACAGGCTTTGATTCAGGCGTGAGGCTCACTGAGATGTGGGCCTGCTGGTTAGCGACGACATTCACCGGTCCGCTCCATTCCTGGTAGCCGGCAAGTTCGACGTCGACATAGTGCCTGCCCTCGGCAATGCCGGAGAGGGTCCGCGGGCTCGTTCCCTTGTACACGCCGTCAAGGTAGATGTTCGCGCCCGAGGGACCGGACGAGACATAGATCGAACCGAGCGTCGGCTTGTGTGTCAGGGAGGCATAGACGTCCGTGACCTGGCCGGCCCTCACGCGTGCGCTGCTCTTCCAGGTATCGTAGCCTTCGAGGGTGACCTCGACCCGGTGGTCGCCGGCCGAGAGACCTGAGATGACCTGTGACGTTCTGCCGTAGTACGACCCGTCCACATAGACCTTGGCGCCGCTCGGCGAGGAGGTCACCGAGAGGGTGCCGGTGGTCGCCGGTGCCGGGGTCGGGGTCGGGTTCAGGGTGATGTACACCGTCGTTGTTTCGCCGGCTGCGGGATAACTGCCGATCGAGGTCGACGAGGTGTAGTAGCCGTCCATGACGGCTTTTGCCGTGTGGTACGGCGTGCCGGTGGTATAGACCGGGACATTCAGTTCGCCGCCGGCGATCTGCCCCTTGTAGTCGCCGTCAAAGTAGATCGATGCGCCTTCTACGTTGCAGCGTACCTGGACCCATGCCTCGTTCCCGCCGATAGCTGCAACGGGCATGACCAGGATGAGCATGGCCATCAGCACTGCTCCCCACGCAATGACTCTCTTCGTGATCATAGTAATCACGCAAAAATGGAGATAGTTACTATTTATTGTTTCTGTTTCTTTCTCGACGATTGTATCGTTAATTCTTCATATTTCTGATAATCTGGATGTTTGATCTTCGAATCCGGTTTATATCCGGATGTGGTGGTCCTCAGGCCATCGCCCGGCGTGCGATCGTGCGTGCGTAGCGGTCGGTGACGGCGGCGAGGAGAAGTGTCCCGCAGAGGACGACGGCGAGGGCGGCCCAGTGCCAGGGGACGTCGGCCCCCGCGGCAAGGAGGACGATGAAGTTTGCCGGGTTTGCCGGGACTGCAAGGGCGACGAGGAGGACGACCACAAGGCCGGTCGAGAAGATGAACTGTGCGTTTGTCCGGTCCCTGAAGTGGAGGGCGGCGAGGGCGCCAAGGAGGATCAGGACGAGCGAAGCCGCGGAGACGTGGACCAGCACCTCGACGATATTGCGGACGGCGATGCCGTTGAGGCCGAGGAGGAGGAGCCATGCGCCGCCCTGGAGGGGCACGAGTACCCAGGCGGCGAAGACCTTGCCCCAGAGAATCTCCGTGAAAGTGAGGGGGGTGGAGAGGAGGGTGTCGAGGGTCCGGGCGCTGTACTCCTCGGTGATGAAGTCGATGATCAGGCTTGCCGAGATGATCGCGGGCATGAAGAGGAGGAGGGGGATGAGGAGGCCGTAGATGAAGAGGAAAAAGCTCTGTCCCCCGGTCCCTGCCGGGACGGCGACCTCGATGGGTGCGGCAGAGAGGCGGTCTGCCCGCGCATATCGGAGGAAGGTCTCGTACTCCTCGAAGTCCTCCTTCAGTTCCACGCCCACGACCGCCGTCTGGATATCGTTTTTCAGGGTGTACAGGGTGACCTGCACGGGCTCCACCGCGTCGGGCGGGGTCGGCGGGACATAGACGACGGCAGCGAGTTGTCGTTCTTTCAGGGCGGCGACAGCAGGGGAGAGGTCCATCCGGTAGACGGCAAACGTGTCGTCTGCTTCGAGGATACCCTGCAGGGGAGAGTCGGCCCCGGCATAGCCGACGGCATAGACACTGCCAGACCTGTCCATCGAGGCCGGGTCATAGAGGGAGGTGAGGCCGACGACCAGGAAGGAGGAGAACATGGCGATGAAGACCTGAAGGAGGATCGCAAGCACGATCGTCCGCTCCTGTCCTATCCCCCTGAACTCCTTTTTCGCGACTGTCCAGACATGTCGTGCGTTCATACTGCGCCTCCGATGAGGATGAGGTTATAGAGGGCGTGGACGCCTGCGGCGATGACAAGGCCGGGGAGGTACATGCGCCGCCCTCCGGCCTTGACGGCCGCACCGAGGATGAATGCCCCGCTCGCGTGGAGGAGGAAGGGTACCCAGAGGAGGCCGACGCCCGAGAAGAGGATGGTGCCGAAGACCGATCCTGTGACCTGGGCGATCATCACGAAGAGGAGAAGTTTCTCGCCGATGAGGAAACCGGCGCCTGTCGCCACGGCGGCAAGGACGAGGTTCTTCCAGGTGAAAGTGCCCGGCGTCCCCCTGAGGACGGCGATGATGCCGATCGATTTCGCCACCTCCTCGGTCGCGGCGGCGAGGAGGATGAGGAGGATGAGGGAGAAGGGCATCGGGATGTTGAAGAGGAGGACGAGGTACATCAACTGCACCATGAAGACGAGGGGGATGATGCAGGCGTTGAGGGCGACGAGAGAAGCGATCGGGTGCGCCCGCGCCATCGCCCCCCTGACGAAGGAGATGGTCCGGGAGGTGAGGCTCTC
>NZ_JAQVNX010000173.1 GCF_028702905.1 Methanofollis sp. | reverse complement strand
CGTTGAGAACCCTGAGTGTCATCATGCCCGTCTCCCGTCCCTGGTCCTCGGCAGAGAGGAGATTTCCCCCGGTCAGGCCGTCCCCCATATAGACCTCCCAGACACTGTAGACCGGCACGCGGGAGGCGCCGGAGACCTCCTTGATGACATCGTCGTACTCGTAGTACGTGCCGTTTGCGTCCCTGGTGAGGGTCATGAGGAGGACGACCGTGTCGGGCGGGAGGCCCCCGACGTCCTCCTTTATCTCATCAAGGGTCTGGTTCTCCGGCATTGTGAAGGTGAGATGGCCCTCATAGCCCTTTGCGACCTCTTCGACGACTTTTCTGTCGGCTATCCCGGTCAGCGTATTGTCGTTGACGACATAGACCTCCCTGACGCCCGGATTGATTGAGATGGCGGCGTCGACCGTCCCCTGCACATCGGCGACTTCGACGATCCCGGTGCAGTTCTCCCACCCGGCAAGGTACCTGTCCTCAAAATAGTTCACCCCGCAGAAGATGACCGGCGTCCCGGGGAAGAGGTCGTCATGGTGCTCGCGGAGGAAGTGAAAGGCATATTCGTCCGAGCAAATGATGGCATCGAGTTTGATATCCCCATACTTGAGCCTGTACATCTCGACAATCTCCGCGGAGTAGCGGGGACTCGCGATCCGTGGGGTGTCCATGTACTCGATATAGAGGTTGACATCTGTGGTCCCCTCGTCAAAAGCTGAGTATATGCCGTCGGTGACCCCGTCGGTCCATGAGAGGCCCTCGTGATAGGAATGAAGAAGAAGAACGTTTTTTTCCGGGGAAGAAGCGATAGAAGCGGACGGCAGCAGGAGTATCAGGAAAAAAATGATAGTGAGGAATATCCGTGGGGGCGATCTGTCCCCGCAGTATCCTGAGGCACTCATGCCGTCTGTAGTTTCTGGTTGTTACTGTCCGCTTTTCCAGGCACGTATCCGCCTCATCGCCTCTTTCAGTGTGGGGATGGAGGCGGCATAGGAGACGCGTATCCAGCCCGGGGCATTGAAGGCCGTACCCGGGGTTGCCGCGACGTGTGCGTCATTCAGCCAGGAACGCGCGATCGCCATGTCGTCGCCCTCCACCTTCACGAATGCGTAGAAAGCGCCGTCCGGCGGGGCAACCGTGTAGCCCATCGAGGCGAACTCGTCGAGCATGTACATCCGGCGCGCCTCGAACTCCTTCCGCATCGCCTCGACACAGGTCTGGTCGCCCTGCAGGGCCGCGACGCCGCCCCACATGACGAAGGTTGTCGGGGATGAGATCGAGTGCTGCTGGACCTTCATCATCTGCCGCAGTATGGGCAGGGGGGCGACGGCATACCCGAGGCGCCACCCTGTCATCGCGTAGGCCTTGGAAAAGCCGTTGATGGTGATCGTCCGTTCGGCCATGTCCCCGAGGGCCGCGAGGGATATGTGCTCTTTGCCATAGATGAGTTTTTCGTAGATCTCGTCGGACAGGGCGAGAAGGTCGTAGTCCTCGCAGAGGTCCGCGACAAGTTTCAGGGAGGCCTTCGAGAGCACCGTCCCGGCCGGGTTCGAGGGGGTATTGACGACGATCATCTTCGTCTTCTGCCCGACCCGCTCCAGGATGGCGTCGTCGATCTGGAAGGAGGGCTCCTTCAGGGGGTGGTGGACGACCCGACCGTCTGCCATCTGGACACAGGGCTCGTAGCTGACCCAGGCCGGGTCAGGGAGGATCACCTCGTCCCCCGGGTTGAGGCAGGCCTGCATCGCCTCATAGATCGCGTCCTTCGCCCCGCAGGTGGCGATGACGTTCTCCGGTCCGCAGGGGATCCTGTTCTCCGTCCGGCACTTCGCGGCCACAGCATGGAGGAGTTCCGGGATGCCGGCCGACGGGGCATAGTGGGTCTCGCCGCGCGCCAGGGCGTCGGAACAGGCCTGCACGATATGCTCCGGCGTGGCGAAGTCGGGTTCGCCGATGGAGAGGCTGATCACGTCGATCCCCTCTCTCTTCATCTTTTTGGCGGCGTCGGTGATCTCGATCGTCGCCGACGGGGCGACGGCACCGATCTTCTCGGAGAGGGCTCTCATCCTAATCTCTGCACCATCTTGACGGCAGATTCAACGGCGCGCTTTGCGTAGTCGATCCGCTCGTTGGCTTCCATGCGGGTCATTCCGGGCCCGGAAATACCGAGGGCGACCGGCTTGTTGTACTCGAGGGAGAGATCGATGATCTTCCGGGCGGCGTGCTGGACGACGATCTCGTCGTGCTGGGTCGCCCCTTCGATGACGCAGCCGATCGTGACGACGGCGTCGACCTTCCCCTCGGAGAGGAGTTTCTTGATCGCCAGGGGCATGTCATAGGCGCCGGGCACATAGAAGCACTCGGTGACCTCTGCGCCGAGAAACTTCGCGTGTTCCCGTCCCTCGATCTCCATCATATAGGTGATGTCGCGGTTGAACTCCGCAACCACAAAGCCAAGCTTGATTGCCATTGTCTTCTCCTCGATCGATCCTGTCTGTGTTCTCTTTTTATTCTGCCGGTTCACTGCCTCGCAGGGCCGACGTCCTCGAAGCCCTGCCTCTGGCCTGTGCCGGCCTGCCTGGTGAGGACCTGCGGTCTGAGGACGAGGTTCACGGCATTGACGGCGTGCTCCCTTGTCCGCTGTTCGGCAAGCCAGGCAAGTTCACTCTCTGTCCCGGCCTCGTCCTCGTGGACGAAGACCTCGATGATGTGGTGGTTTGTCATGAGCTGGGCGAGCATGAGGCCCTGGGAGGCCTCATGGGCGCACATCCTGTCCTTTTCCTTGCCGCCAGGCATGCCGAGGGCGATGACGATGTCGCATCCCCGCTCCTCGATGAGCTTCTTGCAGGCGACCGGGAGGTCCTTGAACCCCGGGACGGTGTAGCGCTCGATACCGACGCTCGCGTGTTTGCGGAGCTCGTCGATGGCGATCGCGCCCATGTCGACGCGTGCGAAGGTGGTGTCAGCGACGCCGACCTTCATGCGTCGAGCACCTCTGCCGCGGCCTCGACACCGTCGCCCACGCCGGCAACTCCTGCCTTGCGAAGTGCGTACTGGACGGTGGCGAGGGTGGCGAGGAT
>NZ_JAQVNX010000172.1 GCF_028702905.1 Methanofollis sp. | reverse complement strand
CGGCCGAGGTTGAGGAGGTCGGCACCAAGGAGGGTGCCGAGGGTGCCCGAGATATAGGCGATGACCGGCGCGGCGATCACCGCCGCCTCGGGACTCCCCGCAAAACCGGCAAGGACGAGGGCCGTCACGAGCGCGGCAAGGGGGGGGACGAAGAAGGGGGTGGCGATACCGAGGCCGGGGACGGGGCGGGCCACATGGTGCGTCACGGCGGTGACGACCGCAACCCCGATCAGGGCGAGGATGAGGACCGTGTAGCCCCTGGAGACGACCACCGACTCGTAGAGGAGATACAGAGAGATCAGGAGGGGGATCAGGGCCCCGCCGGCATTGATGGCGACGACCGTCTCCGGCGCCACCTCGGGGATGCGGTAGACCCAGCCGTAGAAGGGGCTGAACTCCTTTTCCATCCGCACCGGCCCGCCCTGCACCTTCGTCACCGGGATATTGACGAGACTGCCGACAAGGGTGAGCAGGAGGAGCAGGATGACGGTGCCGGGCGGGAAACCGAGCTTTGCGAATGCCGAGCCGATGAGGCTCAGGAAGAGGAGGGGGATCAGCAGCAGCATGGCGACGACGAGAAACGCCACCATGAGGATGCTGAAGGGGTTGAAGAGGTATCTGCCCATGAAGAAGAGAAGGGGGAGATCTTATTTGATGGCTTCGCAGACGATCGCCGCGTGGTCGCGGTGGTAGGGTTCGAGCCAGAGCACCTCGGCCACGCGCATCCCGCCCTCTTCAAGGGCCATGATAGCCTCGTCGGCGACGTCCTGTGGGCTCTTTCTGATGTCCACGCTCCTCGTCTTGAGCATCAGCATCAGGGTGCCGCCCTCCCTGAGCAGGGGGACGTTCCGCAGGGCGATCGCCACCTGGTCGGGTTGTGCGACGTCCTGATACAGGAGGTCGGTCTCCTCGACGATGCCGGCATAGAGTTCAGGCCGACCGGCGTCGGCCATGATCGGCACGATGTTTCGCCGGTGGCGGCAGACCTCGATGAGGTCCTGCATCGGCCGCGGCGCGAACTCCACCGCGTAGACCACCTCGACATAATCGGCGACATGGGAGACAGTGGTGCCGTTCGCCGCCCCCAGATAGAGCACCCGCATCTCCGGGGCGAGGTATCTCTCCCCGCCGAGGAGGGCATAGGCCGCAAGCTTCGAGCGGTACGGATCCCAGACGCGGTAACCGTCGATCATCCTCTCGCCATAGACCCCGCCCTCGCCGGGCGAGACAAGGACGCCGCCGATACGGATCATGCACTCACCCCTGCGGCGTCGATCCGCGTCTGCGCCCCTTCGACAAAAGCCGTATCGAGTTCGCCCCTGAAGTAGTCGATGCGTGCGGCAATGGCAAGTTTCGCCGCAAGCACCCGCGCCACCCGACCCCGCACCTCTTTCGGGGCATTGTGCACCCGACGGTGCTGGAAGATGACGCCGTGCTTCGGGGAAGGGGCGTTGCCGCGGATATGGGAGAAGATGGCGGTCCGCGCCCCCAGCACCTGGATGGTTGCCGCAGGCATCCGGGCAAGGGGAGAGAGGCCGCCGGCCTCGGCCATGAGCCGCGCCGCCACGAGGCCGCCGACGAGGGCGCTCGTGTTCGGGAGGACGGCGTCGGCACGCCGGGAGACCTCGCGCATCAGGCGGTTCCGCAGTTCGCCGAGGTTCTCGATCTCGCCCCCGACCGCCCTCAGGGCCGGCGAGGGACTCCTCTGTATCCGCCCGGCAAGGGCCTTGCCGCCCCTTTTGTACTTCCTGGTGAAGGCCGGGTCGAGAACGGCATGCCAGTCGACGGCCCGCTCAAGCAGGAGATTTGCGACATGATCGATCTCGTCGAGGGTTCTGACCATCTGGAGGAGTTCGACATCCTTGCCGGAGAGTTCGGCCGCCACCCGCGCCTGCGCCCTTTCCATGCATCCTGCCTGCAGGACGGCGATATACTCGGCACGGTCCCTGACCGCACCGCAGGCCTGCGCCTGTCTCCAGTCGGGCCTCCCGAGTTCGGACCCGAACGTCTCTATTCGCCGGGCAAGGGCTGCGGGGCCGGTCTCAGCAGGGCGGCAGACGCCCTCTTCGATGTCCCCAAACCAGTAGCGCTCCATCTGATATGGATGGGGATGCAGGGAGCATTAACATATGGCGCACCGCCCAGATCATACAGGCTGAATTCACCATGATCATAGAAGGTATCCTCTTTTTCGTTGGCATTGTCCTCCTTGTCAAAGGCGCGGACTTCTTTGTCGGCGGGGGGAGCGGGCTTGCAGCGCGTTTCGGGGTCTCGGCGGCGACGGTCGGGTTTACGGTCATCGCCTTCGGCACCTCTCTCCCCGAGTTCGTGGTGAGCGTGAACGCCGTCGCCGCCGACGATGCAGGGATCGCTCTCGGGAACGTCCTCGGGAGCAACATCGCGAATATCGCCCTTGTCCTTGCACTCTGCGCATTTATCAGGCCACAACTTGTCGGCAGGAACAGCGACGGCCATGACTCCTCCCTGTGGGAGACCGGGCTGATGCTCGCGGCGACGGGGGTCTTCGTCCTCTTCGCCCTGCGGGGCACACTCGACCTTCTCGCCGGCGTCGGGATGCTGGTCGCATTCGCCGTCATCCTCGCCCTCCTCTGGCGGCACGGGAAGGGAGAGGAGGCATCCGGGGTCGAGAGCCACGGGAACAGGGACGTGCTCCTCACCATCGCAGGACTTGCCGCCGTCATCATCGGCGCCCAGTTCGTCGTCGACGGGGCGGTGGCGATCGCCGGCGCGCTCGGTGTCCCGACTCTCGTCATCGGGCTCTCGATCGTGGCGGTGGGCACCTCCCTGCCCGAACTCGCGACCTCCCTCATGGCGATCGTCAGGGGCGAGGGCGGCATCTCGGTCGGGAACATCCTGGGGAGCAACATTTTCAACCTCCTCTTCGTGATGGGCATCGGGGCCCTCATCAGGCCGGTGCCGATCGGCAACCTCTCCGACACCCTGATCACCGCCGCATTCGCCCTCGCCGTCGTCCCCCTCTTCATTGGCGGCGACCGGTTCACGCGGGCGTGGTCGCTCCTCCTCATCGCCGCGTATGCGGGCTATATGGCCCTGATATTCGGGATCGTGTGAGGGCGCCGGGGGT
>NZ_JAQVNX010000171.1 GCF_028702905.1 Methanofollis sp. | reverse complement strand
ATGCCTGTGACATCCCGGGAGTCCTGGCAGGAGAACAACCAATGACAGATTTCACCCTGTCCACCACGAACAAGACATCGGTGCGGAAACTCGCCGCCCCGATCGCCGATGCCGCCACCTTCAACGGCATCATCGAGCAGATCCTCGCCGACAACCCCTGGGGATGCACGTCCTGGGAGTCGGGCGGCATCACCCACGACCCTGTCGAGAAGGTCTCAGAGGCCTACACGGCCCGTATCGTCTATGAGAACGCACCCGGTACGGTCGTCGGCAACGCCGCCGCACGCGCACCCACCCTCGCCGGCTTCACCGCGGCGAAGACCGAACTCCTCGGCAATGCGGCGCTTGCGTCAGCCATCGGCGGTTCCGCGGTCGCCGACCCGGACCGCGAGGCGTACGCCTGCCGCCTCCGCTGCCACGACCCCGACGGCGAGGTGTACGCGGTCGCCTTTACCCGCACCTCCCTGCGGGTCTCGTCCTACGAGGACGACATCGTCCTTGCGGTCATCGAGACCTGGGCGGACGGCGTACCGATCCTTGCATGAGAGGGGATATCCCCCCTCTTTTTTCCAGTCTTCATCTGGACCTCCTCCGTCGTCCCCCCATGGCCGTACCGGCAGTCCGTCCTGCCGCCAGAAGAGTTATGAGAAGAAAGACCCATCCTCTTACCAGTGTACCAGGTGTCTGTGATCGAGAGGCTCCAGAGAGTCGAGGGGTTCGAGAGAGTCCGTTTTGTCATCCTCTACGGCTCCGCCTCACGGGGAGAGGAGAGGGAGGACTCGGATATCGACCTCTGCGTCTTCTTCAACGGGGACCGTGAGGAGGCGTCGCACTTCAGGTTTCGCGCCCTGTCAGAACTCTTCAGCGACAGGTACGACCTCCAGATCTTTCAGCAGCTCCCTCTCTATGTCAGGGTGGAGTCCTTGCGCGGCCAGGTGCTCTACTGCCCTGACGAACAGTTCCTGTACGACGTCGCGGTCGAGACCATCAGGGAATTCGACGCATTCAAACACCGCCTCTACGACTATATCGGCGAGAGGGCGATACCATGAGCGGGATGCTCAGGAGTGCCGCCATCAGGACCAAACTCCAGGAGATGACCGAGAGCATCGGCATGGTCCGGGAACACCTGCCCGATTCTGCCGATGCATTCACCCGCCTCGGGATCGTCAGGGACGGCATCTACAAGAGAGTGGAATATGCGGTTGAGAATGTCTTCGATATCTGTGCGATGCTGAACACCGACCTCCGCCTCGGCGTGCCCGGCACAGACGAGGATATCGTCGACCACCTGATACAGCACGGTGTGCTCAGCAGAGCGATGCTCACGAGCCTCAAGGCAATGAAAGGGTTCAGAAACATCGTCGTCCACCGCTACGGAGCGATCGATGATGCCCTCACCTTTGCGATCCTGCAGGAGCATATCGGAGATTTCACTCAGTTCAGGCAGGAGGTCGAGGCATTTTTGAGCAGCCGGGATGCTGCGGCTGACGACCAGCCCTGAATATCAGTGTATCCATCTTTTTTCTGAAAGAAAAGCGAGGATATATCGCCGACACGGAACGCTCCTTGCGGCAGGTCGAGCTCGCCGGATAGAGATTGGCTGTGTCTCCGGACCACGGACATTTTTCAAAAAAGCAGGTCTTCGATCGTTTCCGGCCTGGGGGCGGACAGAGCCTCATCCTCCGCCTGCCCTGCGATCAGGTCGCCGCAAACCCCGGTAGAGGACGAGCGTCCCCCACCAGCAGATTGACATAGATAGTGTTCACATATACGAACATATGTTCGACGATACGAACATACTCTCACCGACTTCATTTCTGCTTCTCCGATTTCTGGGAAGAAACTACCGTGAAGAGTTTTATGTCCGCGAGATCGCCCGGGTGCTCCACCTGGGAGCGGGATCTGCAAGTGAAACCCTTGCTCGCCTTTCAGAGGCCGGCCTTCTCCACCGCCAGGAGAGAGGACGTCTTGTGCTGTACCGGGCGGCGATGGAGAGCCCGCTCCTCCGGGAGATAAAGGTCTGTGCCACGCTCCTTGAGATAAACTCCCTGGTCCTCCATTTGCAGGGAAAGGTGAGACGGGCGATACTCTTCGGGAGCGCGGCAACCGGCGAAGACACCGACGAGAGCGATATCGATCTCTTCATCGAGACAGGGGATCTTTCCGGGGCGGCAGAGACTATTGCAGCGGTTCAGGCCGGACTCGACCGCGAGATCTCGCCGGTCATCCTCACGCCCGGCGAGTTCCGTTCATTGAAGACGACGGACCGAGCTCTCTACGAGCGCATACTCGGAGGAAAGACTTTGATCGAGGAGTACGATGAAGTATCAGTTTGAGCAGTGCCTGAAAAGAGGGAAGATCGTGCGCATACCGGTCGATCAGGCACTGGTCGCAAAAGAGGTGCGGGAAGCAGGAGAAGACCTCACTGCTGCCGAGCACTCCCTTGCAGAGGGGAACATGAAGTGGGCGATCATCCAGGGGTACTATGCACAGTTCCATGCCCTGCGTGCGCTGGTGTTTGCCGGCGGCTATCGAGAAAAGAGCCACACCTGTCTTCGGCATGCCGTCGAAGCGCTGTATATCGATGAAAACATTCTTCCGTCGTCTGTACTTGAAGATTTCACCTTTGCGATGCGCACGCGCGAGGGCGCGGATTACGGGTGTGTCTATTCGGAAAAGGATGCCCATGACGTGGTGACGTCGGCAGGGGCGGTGCTCGATCTGGTCAGGGCCATGCTTGAGTGAGGAGAGAACACCAATCACGCGTACCTGCAAGAACCGTCTCGGGTGGTCACCGCCTCCCTGCCCGGACGATTGAGCACCGGATCGCTACACGAGGGAATGAATGATTCCAGAAAGGTGCGCGTTCTGTAAAGGAACATCGCATGAAGGAAAAAAACCTGAGTTCATCGCACGGGTGAAGGACTCGATCCTGCCGGCACAGTCAGAGGTACAGCCGGTCGTCTTTCACAGGGGGACGGCCTTCCAGATCCCTGATATACCGTGCAGTCCTCCCCCCGTCACCACGTCGACCGTGCGGCTCCTGGAAGGACCGGACAAATAAACATCCCCGGCGATTGACCATTCCGACCTCTCCTTTCAGCACAGGTGTTCCTGGTCGACGACTTCCTATCCTCCCGACCGGGGACGTCAG
>NZ_JAQVNX010000170.1 GCF_028702905.1 Methanofollis sp. | reverse complement strand
CGCCGTTCTCATCCGGTAGATCTTGATGGCGACCGTTTTCCCCTCCCTCTCGCCAAGGAAGACGTTCGCCTCCTTTCCGGTGGAGATGGAGCCGCCGATCGCCGAGATCTTCTTCTTGTGGACAAGGTGGTACAGGGCAAGGAGAGTGTTCTCATCGAAGACCTCGCCCCGCACCTTCCTGGTGTTCTCGTCCTTGATCCGGATGCCCATCTCCTCGAGCTTTCGGTCGAAGTCCTTTCCTTCCCTGTCCCCACCCATAGTATTACACCACAGCGTCGTGCACGCCGGCGAGCACCTCGGCGAGGTAGTCGGCGGTCATCGTCTTCAGGTCGAGGGGGTGGACCTGGCCCGCGCCATACGCGGCCTCCACCGCGGCGTACGAGGAGAACTCAAGGTCGCCGCCGAACTTCGCCGGCCTGTGCATCACGACCGCCTCGAAGCGGGGGAAGACATGGTGCTGGAGCACCTGGAGCACCGGGTTCTCCTCGATCCCGGGCGGGCAGAAGGCCTTCTTCATCTTCGCCCGGATCTCGTCCTCGGTGTCCGCGACCGAGATGAGGTTTCCGGCAGACGAGGACATCTTCTTGCCGTCCAGGCCATTGATGATCGGGGTGTGGATGCAGACCGGTGCGGCGTAGCCCATGCCCGGCAGGTACTCGCGGGCGAGCATGTGAATCTTCCTCTGGTCGATGCCGCCGACCGCGGCATCGACGCCGAGCATCGCGATGTCGGCCATCTGCATGATCGGGTAGACCATCTGGGAGACGGCCGGGTGGTCCATGCCGCGGCCGACCTCGTCCATCGAGCGGTGCGCACGGTTGACCGTGACCTCCTGGGAGAGCTGGAGGACGAGGAGTTCGTATTCGGAGTTGAGTTGAAGGTCGGTGCCCATGACGAACTTTGCGTCTTTCAGGCCGAGTGCCTCGAAGCACCGGCGATTGTACTCGGCGGTCTCCCGGACCTCGTCGAGCGTGCCCTTGTGGTTGAGGAAGGCATGGAGGTCGGCGAGGAGGACGGTCACCTCGAACCCGGCCTTCTGAAGGTCCATCAACTTGTTGATGGTCACCAGGTGGCCGAGGTGGATCTCGCCCGAGGGCTCGTAGCCGGCGTAGACCCGCCGAACGGGCTTCTGGAGGAGGGCCCGCAGCTCCTCGTCGGTGACGATCTCCACGGTATTACGCGTGGCAAGAGAGTATGGATCCATAAAATAATATGGGGTGTTCGGGGGATTAATCCTTCTTCAAATAGCAGTGAAGCCGAGTGCCCGGTTGGTCATCGCGATGGAGGTGGCGGCGTCGTCAGCCCCGTTCATCATGGCGCGGATGGCATCGACATTCTCGACGACGACGTCGGCCTCCTGGTGGATCGCCTGGAAGAGGAAGAGTTCGCGGCCGACGAATCCAATGGACTCTGCGAAGATGCAGTTCTCGTAGAGGTCGGCGCGCCTCCTTCCCATGTCCTGCGCGAACTCCTTCAGCTCCGCGGTGCTCGTGATCCCTGTGCCCTTGCGCACAAGCCCCAGACGGGGGTGCTTCTCGATGATCTCAATGACCTCCTCGCGGGTCGCATCGCTCCTGAGGTCCATCTGGACGGCGTGCATGTGCATGAAGGTCGTCGGCACGATCATCGCCATCGTGGTGATGTCGATCTGTGGGAGGACGGTCTGGACGTCGGGGCCGTGGTGGCTCGGGATCTCGACGGGGTTGAGGACGATTGCGTCTACAGGCCCTTTCTTCACCTCGCCGGGGTCGGAACCGCGGCGGACCATCGTCGCCCGCACCCTCTCTACCCCGAACTTCTCGTCCATGGCCTGGATGATCCGACAGAGGCCGGTGGTATTGCAGGAGACGACCCGTACAAACTGACGGTTCTTCGCCTCATTATAGTTGCAACTGGAGCAGAAGGAGAAGCCCGCAACCCCGTGGTCCTCGCCGCCCTGCCAGAGGGCCTTGACGCCGTAGAGTTCGTAGAGTTTCTTGTTCTTCACGCCGACGCCGCCCGGTGTGGCGTCCACGACGATGTCCGCGTGCTTGATCATCTCGGTGACGTCGCCTGCGACCTCGATGCCGGCGTCCTCGAAGGCCTTGCGCTTGTTGATCTCCGCGATGTACAGGGGGTAGCCGCGCTGGTTCGCGATGTAGGCCTCGGCGCTGGGCCGGGTCTTGGAGACTCCCACGACCTCCATATCTGGCTGAGCGGCGACCGCATCGGCGACTCTCTTGCCGATAGTGCCGAATCCGTTGATTGCGACCTTGATCATGTAAAGCTTCAGTAAGAGCAGAAGCACATAAAGGTTCCCTTCTTCCGGGCCAGGGATCAGGGGCCGGGAATGCTCCCCGCCGCATTCGCGCCGGCGCCGGTTGCCTGATGGGCAGGACTATATACCGCGGTGCCTATTCGCTGGTGTGGAGACCTCCCGCCGGCATGCAAACAACTTCGACTTTCTCCGTCTCTCCGCGGCCCTGGTCATCATCGTCTCCCATGCCTATGCCCTCCTGATCGGGTATGGGGCGATACCGGGCAATTCTCCGGCGGTGCTGGTCGGGCAGGCCGCCCTCGCGAGTCTTTTTGTGATCAGCGGGTATCTTATCCCGCAGAGCTGGATGGCACAACCCGACGTGAAGCGGTTCTTCTGGAAAAGGTTCCTCCGGGTCTTTCCCGCGCTGGTGCCGGCCCTGGTCTTCACGTTTCTTCTCATCGGTCCGGTCGCGACGACCCTCCCTCTCGCCGACTATTTCATGACGCTTTTCTCCCCCTTCACTCTCGCGTCTTTCGATGCTGTCTGGAACGGGTCGGCCCTCGGACTCTTCCAGTCAAACCCGGTCACCTTCGTGAACGCATCCCTCTGGACGATCCCGGTGGAGTTCGTGATGTACATCCTCGTCGCACTCCTCGGGGTCGCCGGTCTCCTGCGGAGAAAGGACATCCTCCTCTCCCTGATAGCCATCGACGTCGCTATCTGGATGGCGGTGTCCGGGGATCCCGGCCTTGCGAAGGTGCGGTTCACCCTCTACTTCCTCATCGGCGCCTACCTCGCCGTCCACCACAGGGACCACCGTTATGACCCCGCGACCGCGGCCGTCCTCGCTGTCGTCCTTGTCGCGGCATCACAGACGCCGTACGTTCTTTTTCTTGCCTTCGTTGCCGTGCCGTACATCGTCCTCGCCGTCGCCCATCTGGGTGTTCCGGCCCTGAACAGGTTCGGGAATCGCGGCGACTTCAGTTATGGCGTCTATATCTATGCCTATCCGATCCAGCAGATGATCGTCC
>NZ_JAQVNX010000169.1 GCF_028702905.1 Methanofollis sp. | reverse complement strand
GTGCTCTCCGGCTGTGTGAGCACCTGTGCAAGCAGTCGCGCGTCGTCAAGAGCAAGGTAGTGCTCAAGGAAATCGTCCCTCCCGATCCGGATTGTCTCTTTATCCACGACCCGATCACGGACGGCAACCTTGATTGCCCGCTGGAGCATCCCGTTTGCCACGACATTCGTGTGGTGGTAGTAAACCTGAGCATACATCAGGAACCGCGCCAGCCTGAAACTCTCCACGACGTCTATACCCTTCTCGTGGATGGTGAGGTCCTCGCGCTGCCTGCTCACGGTCTTCCGGAGCGTGTAGAGGACGCGTTCGAGGTCGAAGTTCCCGTAGGCCACGCCGGTGTGGTAGGAGTCGCGCCGGAGATAATCCAGCTTATCGGCATCGATGTTGCCCGAGATGATCTGGTGGAGAAGACCGTTCCGGTCCTCAGAGAGGACGGCGACGACATCTTCGGCCTTCTCGCCGAGGATCGAGGTGACTTCTTCGTCCTCCCGTATGATCCGGCGCGTGATCGCCTCATGCGTGGCATCTTTCCCATTGATCTCCTTCAGGGGCGCCTCAAAGACATGGGAAAAAGGCCCGTGGCCGACATCGTGGAGCAGGGCGGCGTAACGAAGGGTCGTAAGGTCGTCGCCCTCGATCTGCAGCTGCCGCGCCATGAGGGTAGCGCTGTGCAGGACGCCGAGGGAGTGCTCGAAGCGGGTGTGGCACGCAGCCGGATAGACCAGGTGTGCGTTGGCAAGCTGCTTGATCCTGCGCAATCTCTGGAGGGGACGGGTATCTAAAAGGCGAAGTTCGTTCCGGGTAAGCCCGATATATCCGTAGAGCGGATCTCTGATATGCGCATCAAACGTGAGCGTGCGACTCCCCCGTCATGAAAGATGAAGGCTCGTGAGGAGGTTCACCCCTCGGTCGATCTGGTCCTCAGTGAGATCCCAGTTCAGGGTTCTGGCAATCTCCCGGATCTCGTCGTGTGACATATCCTTCTTCTCCAGCGTCTGGATATAGTGGATCTTCGCGGCCCAGGAGAGCGTCTTGGAGTCGAGGTTCGCGGTATTCTTGCAGATACTGACGATCTCTTCTATCTCCCTGAACTCTGGGGCGTGCTCCTTTTCCAGCCGCGAAACCAATCTTTCACCGTCTGCGGTGAGGCTGTAGGTGTAGCGCTTCCAGTCAGGTGTCGCTGCGGAACCGGGAGTGGTAGGCGTCTCCACCCTCTCTTCGATAAAACCGTAGGAGACGAGGGCCTGGATAGCGCCGGCAACGTCTGCGCTATAGGGGCCATAGTAGTGCGGGCGGTAGTGTGCCCCGATGGCGCCCGGAATCGTCGAGAAATACCCCAACTTCTGGATCGCAGTCCGGCCCGGGATCCGACCTCCAGCCGCCTTCAGCATAACGAGGACGCCGTCAAATTCATCCATACATCAAGTCTCCAGTGGGTTCATGGCATAATCGGAGATGCCATATTTATAGAGTGCGGTGAGTATACAGTCCTTGTGCTAACTGTCATGTTCTAACTACATGAACGTGTCGATCTAGACCTCTTCTCCAGATCCCGAAAAGCATTTTTTGCCGTTACAGCAGGGTGATTTTAAACGTTGGAACATGGCACGGCGTCTCTGCTCCTTTCACCCCCCGCCGAGCACCCTCACAATCACCGCCACCACCCCGCCGACGACCCCGCCTGCCCCGGCGCCGAGCGTCGAAACCCTCCGCTCCTCGCCAGCCTTCTCCGCCCGCCACCCCTCCAGCGCCCGGATCCTCGCCTCAAATTCTTCGTCCTGCGCCTCCATCTGCTGGAGCGCACGGCAGATCCATTTTACGTCCCGGTTCGTCTCGTAGACGAGCTCCCGGGTGGTCTTCTCATTGGTCATCCTGGTAACCCTCCTGAAGGACACTACGACGCAGAAGGGAAAAAGCCTGACCGTAAGGATTATATCGGCAAATCAAAGCCAAATTCAGGCTTTTTGATAAAGTCAGACTAATCCCCTCCCGGGTATACCCTATAGTTGTCTGTCAATTCCCGGGAAGAGGCAGCAGGCACACCCCCCCAGGGGTTGTGCAGGAGAACACACCCATGGCAGACTTCGTACTGAAGACCGTGAACAAATCGGCGGTCCGGGACCTCACGGACCCCATCGCCGACGTAACGTCGTTTAACACCCTCATCGAGAGTGTCATCGCCGACAACCCCTTCGGGTGCGTCGGGTATACCGACCGCGACGGCCAGCCTGTCGCCGCCGTCATCCGGAACCGTGAGCACTACACCGCGAAGGTGAACTTCCTCAACGGCGAGGGCAAGCGGGTGGGAACCGTCTCCCTGCAGTCCCCCTCGATCACCGCGTTCAACGCGAACGCGAGCGAGGTCCTCGCGAACACCGCCCTCGCAACCGCGATGGGCGGCACGGCCGAGCGCAACTTTGGCGGCGAGTCCTACTACTGTCAGCTCAAGTGCCACGACCCGTCCGGTGACGACTACTACGTCACCTTCACCCGGAAGACCGTCCGGATCTCGTCCTACCAGGACGACGCGATCAAGACCACCGTCGATACCTGGGCCGACGCTGTGCCCGCCCTGGCGTGAGAGGGGGACTCATCCCCCTTCCATCTTTCGTAACTATTCAGAGCACCCGATGAACCGCCGTCGGCATGAAGGGTTCCCCTTCGAACGCCCTTCTCAATTCTGACAGTACCGGGCGATCATGCTTCTTGACCGTCGATATGAATCCCCTGACCCTGCAGAAATTCATCGCGCCTTCTTCACTCCGGAATGTCCCGGAGATCTTCTGTTTCAGTTTCATTATGCGGAAGTCTCTCTCGGCCTGATTGTTGATGAAGGGGATGATGAAATGCCGCCACTTTTGGGGAAAAGTATCCCGCCATTGACACCTCCTCCCTGATTTCGCCGTTCTGACCCCCTTTTAGCCTCTCCTGCCTCCAAAATACGGCGGTACGACCGCCTTTCGGGGGGGCACCCTTTTTTGTATATTCGACAGGAAACGGTGCTATTTCTGAAGGGCTGGAATGGCTGTTTCTGGGGGATGAGGGCCTGAGGGGGGATCGTGCCCGGGATCGAGGGTGAGATGGGCGGAAATCAGCGCGAATCCGGACAGGGACGGGCTCCCCACCGTGCAACAATCAACCCTATATGTGTCAGGGACGCAAACCCTGTATGCGCACCCCCGACGAGGTCAGCCTCCTCCTTGACGACCTCAGCACCGTCACGGCCGACGACCTCGAAGACCAGGACCTCGACTTCAAGGAATGGATCGCCCGCAGCCGGAACGATGCCATCGATCAGG
>NZ_JAQVNX010000168.1 GCF_028702905.1 Methanofollis sp. | reverse complement strand
CTGCGGCGCGAGCAGTTCTCCCGGTATCCCCACCAGTTGTCGGGGGGCGAGATCCAGAGGGCGATGATGGTCAGGATCTATTCGCTCGCGCCGAGACTGATCGTGGCCGACGAACCGACGTCGATGCTCGATATGTCGGTGCAGGCGCAGGTGCTGTCGCTGATGAAAGATCTGCAGCAGAAGAACAAGACGGCGTGCATCTTCGTGTCGCACGACCCCGCGGTGATGGAGGCGATGTGCGACACTGTCGGCGTCCTTGAGAAGGGGCGGTGCAGGTTTATGGAGATGGATGAGTTCGCGGCGTTCGCCGGCGAGATGTAGGGGGAGGGACCGTTCGAGGATTCTACCCTGATGGGCCGAGAATGCCGCTCACCGGCACCCGTCCACTTCCCACCAGAATTTCACCCTCGTCATCATCCCCGCATGCAGGAAGCCGTCCCCGTTTTTCGAGAGGGTTGCGGAGAGGTACTCCCTGAGGATCTCCTCCTGCGCCGGAGATGTTATCTGGCACTGATCCCTGAATTCGGCAACTGCTGCTTCGAGGTCCGGAAACCTGCGGAGATGCTCCCTCCGTATCGTCTCCATGTTCGGGTAGATCCCCATCGAATAGAGGACGTTGAAGAGGACGTCGGCCTTCGGGCCGAACCGGAACTCCTTTCCGTGCAGCACCGGCCAGAGGTCGGCCATCGTCCGCTCCCAGGCCGTCGTACCGGCAAACCAGAAGAGGTAGACCCATCGTGAGGACGCTTCGCACATCGCCTCGACCGCGGTCCGGATATCCGGCATCCCGAGCGAGTACGAGGCGACGACAATGTCGTACCGCCCCCTGAGATCGACAGAGGGATCGATGTCCTCCCAGCGTTTCCGCACGATCTCAAGGTTTGAAACGCCCTCTTCTTCGGCGTACCCCGCCATCACGTCGGCCATTCCCGCCGCCGGTTCGACGGCGGTCACGCGGGCGACGCGGCACGCAAGGGGAACGGCGAGCGTACCGGGTCCGGCGCCGATGTCCAGCACTGTCGACCCTGCCTCGATCGGGAAACTGTCGATGACGTGGCGGATCCGCTCGGGGTTCTCACGCGACTGTGCGAGAAATGCGTGAGCTTTCTCTCGCGAAGCCCATGTCGAGGCGCACTCCCTGCTCCCCTGGCACGCCGCATTCTCATCATACAATTCCTTCCAGACTGCGTTCCAGTCAATTGTATTGTATGTCATTGACATTCTCCATGTTTTTGATAGGGTGCTCCTCTTCGGCATATCCTCTTCGATCTTCGCGGGTTCTCTCCCGATCCTGGAGACGGGTGTCGGCGAGTTCGAGAACAGAGGGAATCCCGTACCTCGACCACGCAGTCGATGCCGGCACCGCACGCGCCCCTCTGGCATTTCATCCGGCATAACCTGCTCTTTTTTCAAAAATCCGATCCCGGCCGTTATCTTTCCCTCAAAAAAACACCTTAATAGATACACGGCCGATCTCATACAGAATGACCGAGGAGAAGATGACCCCTGCCATGCGGCAGTTCTATGCAATGAAGGAAAAACATCCTGACTGTGTCATTTTTTTCCGCATGGGGGACTTTTACGAGACATTCGGTCATGACGCCGAGATCGTCTCCCGCGAACTCGACATCGTGCTCACCTCGCGGGGCAAGGACAGGGACGGGGAGAAGATGCCCCTCGCCGGCGTGCCCTATCATGCGGCAGACACCTACGTCTCCCGCCTCGTCGCGAAGGGCTACCGGGTTGCCGTCTGCGAGCAACTCGAAGACCCGAAGAAGGCGAAGGGGATCGTGAAGAGGGGCGTCGTCCGGGTGATCACCCCCGGCACGGTCATCGACGCCTCCATGATCGCCTCGCCGGGGGCGCGGTACCTGATGTCCCTCTGCCCGAATGGTGCGGATTTCGGCCTCGCCTTCCTGGACATCTCCACAGGCGAGTTCTTCGTCGAGGAGTGCAGGGACGGCGGCGAGGTCGTCTCCGAGGTGGAACGATACAGGCCGCAGGAGTGCATCGTCCCCGCCCCTCTCACCGGCGATCTTTGCGAGCGTTTCTCCGCCCAGGGCGTCCTGGTCACCCCCTATGAGGAGGGAGCGTTCGCGGCCGGGAGGGCGCGGCAGGTGCTCCTCGACCGCTTCGGCACCGTCTCCCTCGAAGGCTTCGGGTGCGAGGGGATGGAGGCGGCGGTGCGGGCCGCCGGCGCCGCCCTCAGGTACGCCACCGAGACCCAGTTCTCCGACCTCTCCCACATCATCGGCCTCTCTGTGCGGTCCACCACCGAGAGGATGTCCCTCGACGCGATCACCCTGCGGAACCTCGAGGTCACCGAGACGATCCGGGGAGAGGGGAAGGAGGGGACGCTCCTCCATGTCCTGGACAGGACGCGGACCTCGATGGGGAGCAGGACGATGCGGGCGTACCTGGTCAACCCTCTCCTCGACAGGGCAGAGATCGACGCACGCCTCGACGCCGTCGAGTACTTCGTCGGGAAAACCCCGGCACGGGAGACCTTCCAGGATCTCCTCCGCAGCTGCGCGGATATCGAGAGGATCGCGGGCAGGATCGCCTACGGGAATGCGACGCCCCGCGACCTCGTCACCCTGAGGGTGTCCTTCGAAACCGTGCCGGAGGTGAAAGAGACCCTGCAGGGCGACCTGCCGGCGCGGGTCAGGGAGGCGGTCGACCAGATCTCCGACTTCCCCGCTGTCAGGGATCTCATCGCCCGCGCAATCGTCGACGACCCGCCGGCGAACCTCAAGGGCGGCGGCGTGATCAGGGAGGGCTACAGCCCTGAACTCGACGAACTGAAGGGCCTCTCCGGGTCGGGGAAGGACTGGATTGCGGAGTACCAGCAGAAGGAGAGAGAGAGGACAGGGATCAAGTCCCTGAAGGTGCGGTACAACCGGGTCTTCGGCTACTACATCGAGGTGACAAAGCCGAACCTCTCCCTCGTCCCCTCCGACTATGACCGGAAGCAGACGACGGCGAACGGCGAGAGGTTCACCACCGCGGACCTGCGGGAGAAGGAGAGACTCATCACCAATGCCGAGGAGCGCCTCCTCTCCCTGGAGACCGAACTCTTTGCAGACCTCGTCGCCACCCTCGCCGCCTCCGTCCCAGGTTTCCAGGAGACGGCACGGGCGATCGGCGTCCTCGACGTCTACGCGGCCCTCGCCGCGGTCGCGCAGAGGAACGACTATACGCGGCCCGTCCTCGACGACTCGGTCAGGACCGCAATCAGGGCCGGACGCCACCCTGTCGTCGAGGAGATGGTGCCGGGCTCATTCGTCCCGAACGACACCCTCATCGACGGCG
>NZ_JAQVNX010000167.1 GCF_028702905.1 Methanofollis sp. | reverse complement strand
CAGCATCGCCCTGAGCTGTTCAAACGTCTCTTCCAGGATGATCAGTTCTTTTTCTGTGACTCCGGGTTCGACGATTTCATACCTGAGGCCGGTTGCGTCCCCGCGGGAGATATTGACGTACGAGAAAGGAGGGACCAGCCAGTACCGCTCGACCATATCCACTGCTGGATCTGCGGGGGGGAGGTCCAAGATGAACGGACTGGGGTCAGGGACTTCATCTGTTACGACATCTGCCAAAGGGGTTTCTTGTGTCTTCTTTCTAAAGAGAGAGGAGAAGTCGAACATTATATCCCTCCACAATAGGTCTTCTCAGCCGGTTTGCCATGATATTCGATGGCCGCATGTACCTCACAGTTCCTGACAAAGACCGCCAGCGCGTACTCTCCGGGGCCGAAGACGGCCTCGTTCTTTCGCAAGTTCGCACCGTAGATCGTCTGCCAGCCGAAGGTCCGGTCAAAGACGGCGGAACCGTCTTCGATGCGGTACACCGCAAACCTCACGTCGCTGTACGGGGTCATATCTTTCTCTGTATGCTCTTCGTCCATCTTCTGAACCGTATAGGAGACCCGCCAGGGGACCGGTGCGACGACCTCGGTGACACCCCGGAGCGAGTAGTCCTCCGGGTTCTCAAGCAGGGGGTCCTGCATATCGAGGATGTTCTCGTGGAGGCGCCATTTGTCGTCATAGGTCCAGGCAATCCCTGAGGGGTACCAGGTGTCGGCATAGTATTCCTGCACCGGTTCCAGCCAGGTGATCAGCGGCGAGGTGAATTCAGAGACCGGCATGCGAAGGGCTGCGGTGAGACTCTCGTTCGCCGAAAAGAGAGGGTCTTCACCGAGGGGTTGCTCTCCGGCGATGGTGGTGTCGGCATCGAGACGGTCGTCCCGCGAGAGTGTCCAGCCCTGCCAGAGGCCGTCGCCGCCGTTGAAGTACGGCTTCATGCCATCGTATGCGCCGCGGGGAATGCCTTTCTCCGTGGTGTTCACGGTCCAGGCTGCGGTGACGAGGAGCGGCTGGTTCCAGACGGCGTCCTCTATGACGACCGTGTCGGCGGCACGCAGGTCTGTCCCTGTGACAAAGGTCTGGTTTGCCGGGTAGTAGCGTACGTTGTCAAGGGAACCGGAGGAGGTGGCGTTGTGCCAGACGGCGTCGCCGGAGTACCACCCTGCGTCGGCATCGCAGCCTTCAGGGAGGGCGGCGAGAGCGGTCTTGTTCCTTGCGTCGTAGACGAACCTGCCCGCCGGAGTCTCTGCAACGGCCCCGTAGAGTCTTCCGGTGAGCGTGCCGTCGTGGACAAGGCCGAGCGCGGTGGCCTCAGGGATGATCGTGCGCCGGTCGAGGCTCGCGGGGTAATACAGGAGGGAGACACCGTACCCCATCTTATCGAGGATGGCAGCGGCAAGGACGGCGTGGTCCTCGCTGTCCCCTTCCTCAGTCGCAAGGGTGATGGCCGGGTAATTCGGGTACGCTCCGGTCTGCCGGCGCTCTTCGTCTGTGGTGTAGTTGAGGCTTTTTACAAAGGCGAGGACGTTGCCGACAGTGTCGCTGTCACCATACCCCGATGTCAGGGAGGTGGCGAGGAACCATTCTGCGATGGTGCTGATGGTTCCATCGTCGCCGTCGGTCACGACGTACTCTGCCATTTTCTGTGGTTTGTCTTCATAGGCCCCGTATGACGAGGATACAAAGTGCTGGTAGGTGGAGTTGGAGATGTAGAGTTCCATCTCCATCCCGGTCCCGCGATAGGTCCAGGTGTAGGACTTGGGGCCGGCGACCTTTCTCTCCTGATCGTCGGGGTCGTGCCCGCGCAGACCGGGATCGGTGTCCGGTCCGGGGGTACCGGGGACCTGACCTGGACCGAGGGGGCTGTCGCCACCGAGAAGACCGGAGAACCTGAGAATGGCGATGGCGCCGACGATAATAATCGCTACCACAAGAACGGCGATGACTTTCTTGAACAGTGACTCGTCGAAGGCGAGGTCCACGGTTATCTCCTCCTCCTCGTGATGAGTGCCCCGAACACTGCGGCAACCGCGAGGTATGCTTCAAAACCGGGAGACTGAGTGGTCATGGGTATGGGCGTGGACTCCGAGATCTGAGTGGGCGTGAGGCTTGAATCGGGAGTGACGGTCGGAGATGGAGAAGATGTAGGGGTTTGAGCGGGAGTTATGGGAAGGGACGGGTCCTGCTCGGGTTCGTTCACAGAAGCAGTCCTCTGGCTTCCTTCTCTGTGGAGTTCGAAGGTGGTGGTGCTCTTGTACTTGACATCCTTGCACTCGACTTTGATTTCATACATTCCCGGATACCATGAACTGGAGTCGACTGCGTCGTAGGAAAACGGACGGAGTCCGGTGGAGGGGTCGTACTTCCCTGGATACGTGTAGTCGATCGGGATCTTCATGACGTTATTTGCCTTGCCCCCGTCATAGAGATCAAGGGCGGTGACCGTCAGTGTTAGTTTATCGACGACCTGGGTGCCGTCGGCAGTCGTTCCTTTTCCGGCAAGATTGGTCTTTCCTTCGACGACCAGGTCGGCGCCGACGACCAGGGCGCCGGGCGGCCGGATCTGGATCACGGGTTTCGCGACGGTGAAGGTGTCCATCGTATATATGTCGTCAATGGTTGGCGAATCCAGTGCCTTTACCAGGGCGTCGGCAGCGTATCTGGCATCGAGAGACCCAATGTTCACTTTCAGCGTACCGTCCGTATTGAATATCTGGTTCAGGCTTCCTCTGAAGTAGAGGCTGTTCTCCGGGAGGAGGTCGAACTGGCCGTCATGGCCTGGGTGGTGGTAGACGATGAAATATTCCCCCGGCGTGAGATCATAGGTAAAGTTGCGCGAGTGGGTGATCCCGTACGAGCCTTTTTCTTCATCTTCACCGAGCGGGAACCTGGGGTTAAAGTCGGCATACCTGAAGTTGGGGCCGAAGATGTACCACTTCATGTGGCCGGTGGAACTCGACATCCCGGTGTTGCCCGGGCTCCCTCTGGCATACCACCAGGAATAGAGGTAGTCCCCGCGGGCAAAGGTCCCCCCGGTATTCTCGTCGAACTTCGCGTGAAGGGTCGGGCTACTCAGTTCATACTCCCAGGAGGGGGGGACTTCGCCGTCGATGGATCCGGGAGCACCTGGATAGTTACTCTTCTGATACCCGATAGGCTGGAGGTTGGCGTGGACGGTGTAGGTTCCTTCATCACAGGAGAACTTCGAGGTCTCCCAGCTGTAACTCCATGTTCCAAGGACCGGATTGTACGAGGTGACAGTGAACGAATCAGGTGCACCGTCCACCACTTCCCGCGACGGGTCGGTGAGGGGAGCGCCGTTC
>NZ_JAQVNX010000166.1 GCF_028702905.1 Methanofollis sp. | reverse complement strand
GAAGATGGCGTTGGTGCGGTACGGCCCGACGAAGCGCCGCCAGTTGACGAGGAGGTAGACGAGTTTGTTCACCCGGATGGTGGTGAGGCTGCACGATGCCTGTTGTTCGGTGATGAAGGCCGCGATGAGAGTGGCATCGTCTTCGGTGAGACGGCCCTCGGCAAGGGCGCGGTCGACGGAGCGGTGCGCATAGACGGGCTTGACAAGATGGAAAGCCCGGTCTTCTTGGGTTGGTGCGGTAGTTGAACCCATGATGAGGGGTCAGAAAGGCGGTATTTAACTCTTGGGGAGAAGAATCGAACTTGATTTCAAAACGCTGAGGGGGAGATTTGAACTCCCGAGAGACTTGCGCCTCACGGGCTTTCCAGGCCCGCGCCCTACCGCTAGACTACCTCAGCACTCGCCTTATACTATAGGCCCCCCCGTTTTTTAATCCTATCTATTTGGCCGGCCCTCGGGGGTGCGTCGTCCAGACCCGCGGATAGGTCCCGGCGGCCATCATCACCGCCCGCGGGGCGAGCACAAGCCCGGTCTTCCCGGGTTCGTAGGCCGAGGAATCGGTGAGTGCTTCGCCGAGGCAGATGAGTTCGTCCTTCTCCGAGAGCACGGCCACAAGATCGCCTTTCTGGTACTTCGTCCGCGAGAGGACCCCGACCCCCGCGAGCTGGGCCCCGTGACAGAGGGCGTCGATCGCCGTATCCCGCACGACGATCCGCGGGAGGTCGCCGATGCCCTGGATCGGCGGGAGGATGAGGGCTGCAAGGGGTGCGGTGTCGCCCGCCCGTGCAGCGACCACGGCGTCCCTGACCTCGTGGAGGGTGCAGGTCTCGTTCTCGCCGACGGCGCCTGAGCGGGTCCGGCGGAGTTCCTGCATGTGGGCCCCGACACCGAGGGCGAGGCCGAGGTGGTGGCAGAGCGACCTGATATAGGTACCCGCGTCGCAGACCGCCCTGAAGAGGACGAGTCTCCCGTCCACGTCCAGCACCTCCAGGTCGTAGATCCGCCTGATCCGCAGGTTTCGCTTCACCGCGCTCCTGCGGGGCGGCCTCTGGTAGATCCTGCCGGCGAACTCCCTGGCCGTCTCTTCGATCTCCTCCCTGCTGACGTCACCGTGGAGGCGCATCAGGCAGACATACTCTTTTCTTTCCTTCAGCAGGACCGGCGCGAGACGCACCGCAGGACCGATCATGATGACGAGCACGCCGGTGACCATCGGGTCGAGGGTGCCGGCATGCCCGATTGGCATGCCGAGCATCTCTCCCACCCATGCGGCGACCTGGTGGCTCGACGGCCCCCTTGGTTTGTCCACGGCGATGAGGCCGGCCTGCGGGACGCCCGGCACCCGGTGCTCGGGCCCGGTTCTCTCCTCCCTGCTGTTCAGTGCGGCGAGAGTCCCGGCAAGGGACCCGTCCCCGACGACGTCGGGCGCGACGCCGGCCCGCTCCATCGCGGTCGCGGTCACGGTGCCGATGGCGGCGACTGTCTGCCCTGCCTGCCGCGTCCAGTGCGCCTCGGTAAAGGACGACGCGCTCGTGAAGAGAACAGCGTCGGCACCTGCCGTGTCGAGGTCCTCCCCGGTCGGGACGAGGGTGTAGGCAGGGTACTCGCAGGCCTCGCCGCCCAGATCCCTGATCGCCTGAAGGAGGCCGGGGTTCGGCACCGCTGCCCGCGGGATGCCGACCTTCCTGCCCTTCAGCCAGTCCCCGAGATAGGGCGCGAAGTCAGCCGAATAATAGGAGGGGAGGGTCTCGGGCTGGAGGCCGCAGGCCTTCAGCGTCTGTGCCGTCCGGGGCCCGATGGCGACGATGCGTGCGCCTGCGTCCGGGCGCAGCCGGGGGGCGATGACCTCGGCGGGCAGGGCGCTCGTGAAGAAGATGGCGTCGAAGTTTCCGGCATTCGCCTCGGCCACGAAGCGGTCGATGTTCTCCTCCTGGAGTTCGGCCCGCAGGGGCGAGACCGTGTAGCAGGTATGCCCGTATTGGGCGCAGAGGGCGGCGTCCCTTCCCGCCTTCTCAGCAAGACGGGTGATCGCAATCAACATTGTGCAATTGTTCGGTGCGGGTGGGATATGACGGTTTCCCCACCCGGCCGGATGATATATATGGGGCGGTTTCAGAATCTCGGGTGTGATAGCGGCCCTCGTCGCCGGCACCATCCTCGGCGTCGCCCTCGGCACGGTCAGTGGCCTGGTGCCGGGCGTGCACGTCAACACGATGGCAGGGCTTCTCCTCTCCCTCTCCCCGATCCTTGTCGTGAGCCTCGGCACTCCCGTGCTGGCCGCGGCCCTTGTCGCCGCTCTTGTCACACACACTTTCCTGGACTGCGTCCCTTCGACCTTTCTCGGCGTGCCCGACGCCGACACCGCGGTGATGGTCCTCCCTGCTCATGCCCTCTGTCTGGAGGGGAGGGGCGGCGAGGCGGTGCGCCTCTCGGCCCTCGGGAGCGCTGCCGCCGTCGTCTGGGCCCTGCCCTTCTCTCTTCTTTTCCTCACCATCCTCCCCGCCTTCCAGCCCCTGTTTGATCTCTGGATCGGGGTCCTCCTCCTTGCGGTCGCCTGCTACCTCGTCGTCTTCTCCGAATCTCCCGAATGGGCGGCAGGGGTCTTTCTCGTCTCCGGCCTCCTCGGCCTCTTCACCTTCAGGTATTCCTTCCTTGCCTGGAACGGCGGCACCGGCGTCCTGATGCCCCTCCTCTCCGGCCTTTTCGGGGTTGCGGTCCTCATCTCCGCCTCCGGTGGCAGGATGCCGCCGCAGTCGGCCGCCGTCACCTATCCCGGCAGAAAGGAACTCTTCAGGTGTTCGTGCGCCGGGTCGCTGGCCGGCGCCGTCGTCGGCTGGCTTCCCGGCCTCTCGAATGCCACCGCGAATGCCGTCCTCGCCTCGGCGATCGACTACGGCGAGGACCGGCGGGGCTACATCCTCGCAACGAGCGCCGCAAACACGGCGAACGCCTTCCTCGGCCTCGCCGCCCTCTACGCAGTTGGCCGGACGAGAAACGGTGTCATGGTGGCCCTCGGCACCCTCGACATCCCGCCTTTCACCGCCCTCCTCTCCGTCGCCGCACTCGCTGCCGCTCTTGCCTATGCCGCCACCGTTCTCCTCTCGGGCACGGCCGGCATCTTTTCCCGCGTCCCCCTCCGCCCCCTGAACGCCGCCGTGATCCTCTTCGTCACCCTCCTCTCCTTCCTCCTCTGCGGCCCCTTCGGCCTCTTCGTCCTCGCCGCCGCCACTCTTGTCGGGAGGGTGCCGACGCTCGTCGAGGTCCGCCGGGTCTTCTGCATGGGGGCGGTGATGGTCCCGGTGATCTTGTCGTCCCTCGGGGTTGCGGTGCTGTAGGGG
>NZ_JAQVNX010000165.1 GCF_028702905.1 Methanofollis sp. | reverse complement strand
CAAGGGTCAGTGCATAGACGAGGTCTGCATAGTTGTCCAGAATCTTGAAGAGTCCTTCGTAGTTGTCTGCAAAGGACACAAGGCATCCGGTACAGCCGCTCATGTGCACGTGCCCCACGGTAATCTTCTCTACCACAGGCTTTTCCTCCTTAATTATCTCAGATGATTTTTCCACTTTGATCTCAGAAGGCTTTGCTACAGGTCTGGGTGTCGGTTGTGCGACCTCTTTTTGGGCTTCAACCGCTTTGGCTGGCTCTCCGGCAGCGGGGGCCTGCCGGGCCTCTTTGACAGGTGCAGGCCTTGGCGCCGGAGTCGGCACGGGCTTTTTCACCCATTTTACTGTTCCCTTGTCCTCAGATGGCTTCGCCTCGGGCTGAACCTTCGCCTTTACCGGCGCAGGCTCTACCTTCGGGGCCTCCTCAGACCTGGGTGGCTCCTTCCTTCCAAAGATGATCCCTTTTAGCTTCGCTAGTAGCCCCATAATCCACCCCAATCTCGGCGAGTACGTGACGTACTACCCTGGGTATGGCCTTCTGAACCTCTTCGGTGAGCCCGATTTCCATTTCGGGCGATGTTACCCGTTTCGGCTGGACGCCGAGGATCGTGATCTCGACTCTGTCCTTCAGCCTCTGGAGCGGCTCGGTAAGGTCCCATGAATGGGCGTCCCGATAGCTCCCTGGCGGCAGGTCTTCAAGGGACAACTCCGCAAGCGTGCCGGGCTCCGCACCGAAATCCGCTATATCGACGATGATGATCTTTTTCGTGACCTCAGGGTCAATCAGCGTAAAAATAAAGTGCGGGGCTCCAAGCCCTGCGTCGATGGCCTTGACATTGTCGGGAAGTTGCATGCGGTTCAGTTCCTCGATCACCTCGGGCCCGAGGCCGTCGTCGGCAAAGAGAGGGTTTCCGCATCCCACAATCACGATTTCCGGGAATAACATGTATTATCTCACTCGAGGAGTTTCTGGGCCACTATCTTCTTGTTCTCGTCCACGACCAGCATGTGGGTGGCGCAGGAGACACACGGGTCATAGGCCCGGACGATGATCTCCGCGAGTTCCCAGGGGGCGCCGGCGAGGGCGCGGCTGCAGGTCGGGAAGTTCCAGGTGGTCGGGACAAGCATGGAGAACCAGCGGACCTTGCCGTCCTTGACCTTTGCGAGGTGGACGTCACAGCCACGCGGGGCCTCGTTCGCAGCCCAGCCCAGGCTTCCGTCGCCCTGCGGGATCTCGTCGGCAACGACCTTGCCGGAGGTGTTGAGGGCGTCGACGGCTTCGATAATGCCGTAGCAGGTCCCCTCATATTCCATCTCACGGGCGATGTTCAGGCCCATGGCTCCCTTCTCGTCGTAGTTCTTGAACTGGACGAGACGGGCGCGCGGACCGACTTCGACAGGCTGGCCGTCGTACAGGGGTACGCCGGTGCAGGCCTGCATCTGTGGCCAGGTCTTCTCGCCGACCGGCGTGGTGCCGCCTACGGGATAGTCCTTGTCTTCGAGGGTGATCTCTTCCTCGCCCATGTACCAGTCCCAGGGCCGGACTTCGGTCCAGCGCTCGGGGAACCAGGTCGGGTTGTCGTCCAGGCTGCTGCTGCCGTAGATCGGGGCCGCGGCCATGTAACCCTGGTTGTGGTAGCCGAGGTCCTTCGGGATCGGGACCTGGCGGCCGGCAACCTCTGCCCAGTCGCGTTTCTGGAAGTTCTTGAAGATCGAGACCATGAACTCCTGCTGCTCGTGGGCGAGCATCCGGCCCTCCTTCGCGAGGTCATAGACCTTCTGCTTCGCCCGCGGGGAGATGTTCTTGTACATACCGCCGACACGCGGGTTCGACGGATGAACAGCCTCGCCGCCGACGATCTCGCCGATGGTCTGGCCGATCTCACGGAGCCTCTGGATCCGGAGGGCGACCGACCGCACCGGTTCCTCAGGGGAGAACGGGTTGATCTTCGTGTCCGTACCCGGCAGGTACATGTCGGGCAGGGCAAGGATGTCATGCAGGGCGTGCGAGTGCAGCCTGTTTGCGCACTGAAGGATGTACCGCAGAAGCATAGCGTCCTCAGGGATGTAACACCCGACGGATGCTTCCATGGCCTCAGTCGCTGCAAGCGTGTGGGCGATCGGACAGATACCGCACACACGGGAGGCAATCTTGGGCACCTGCTCCATCGTCTTGCCGACGGCAAGCTTCTCGACACCCCTCACCGGGGTGATGGAAAGCCAGTCACCACGCTCGACGATACCCTCGTCATTTACCTTCAGGACGAGTTTGGAGTGGCCCTCGTGCCTCGTGGTTGGGGAAATCTCTACAACTTTCGACAAATATATCGCCTCATTTTAGTTGAGTTGTTCAAACAGCGATACCGTGCTTCGAACCTGTGCAATAGGTGTGACACGTACCACGGAAGTACGTCAGAAGCAATTACTTCGCCGTTTTAGTTATATCTTTCGATTCGGTACTGATCAATCAGGGAGGATTAACTCAGGGATACGAAAATCCAGAAAAATACGAGGGCCAATCAGACCGGGGTGAATAACCCCAAGGATACAGTAGAGACAGACAGATCTCTACCCACATCACCTCTCCGGCAACTGGTTTTTTTAGAAAACCTCGCGCGAAAGTATTTCACGGGGGATCAAGGGAGAAATCACGTTCTTGTCCCTCTGATTTGGGGGTTTTCACCCCGGACCTCATGAAATAAAGGGGGATGGTACTCTCCTGCTCCGGGATTCCCACCTTCACTCTTCCCGGAACCAATCGCGTGTGGGTGTCAGGGGGTGAAACTCCCGGCGAATACTATAAAAAAGCGGAGGATTCGCCCACAGTCTCGGAGATCAAAGATGAGAGATCGATCCGATCATGAAGATATGCTATGAAAAACACTCGATCCGGAATGTACACGGCCCCCTGTCAACTACCCCGGCCTGAAGGCCTGGGCTTGAGACTCTATCGTGTCGATAGTTCTCGTATGGGTGGCTGACTGCACCCCTGCACCTCCAGGGTATACCTGTAGGTGCGTGCTCTGGACTCGATGTTCCGAGCACCGATAAGGTCGGCATGGAGCGAGTGTCCGCAGCATTCGCAGACAAACGATTTCTTGTGCCGATTGTTCTTACTGATATGATTGCATCGAGGACAGGTCTGGGAGGTATAGGCCGGATCGACATAGACCGTCGATATACCCTTCTCCCGCGCCTTGTACTCGATGAAGGACTGGAGTTCATAGAACGCCCATGAGTGATGGGTGTACCTCTGCTTTTTGGAGGTCTCTGTCCGATCCCTGATCCCGGTAAGATCCTCCAGCCCGATCACATCAACCTTGTTCTGAACGGCAAAACGAACGATCTCCTTCGAGACGCGGTGGTTCATATCAGTC
>NZ_JAQVNX010000164.1 GCF_028702905.1 Methanofollis sp. | reverse complement strand
GTCCCGCCGCGTGAGCGGTGAGGGCGAGATCCCTTTTTTTCAGCGGACGAGCCGCTTTTTCATCATCCTGAGGGCGAGGAGGAAGGCGACGGGGGTGACGGCGGCGATCCAGAGGAGGCCGAGGAGGAGGAGGTCGAGGCCCGCGGCAAGGGTGAGGGCGCGGCAGACATTGACGACGTGGGTGAGGGGGAGGGCGGCGAGGGCGAGGGCCTGGAGGGGTGCAGGGAGGAGGGAGAGGGGGAAGAAGGTGCCGGAGAAGAGGAACATGGGGGTGATGAAGAGGAAGGCCGGGTAGTTGATCGACTCGATGTTCGGGATGACGGCGGTGAAGCACATGCCGATGGAGGCGAAGAGGAGGCCGGCGGGGAAGGCGAAGGGGATGAGGAGGAGGGAGGTGGGGAGGTCGGCGACGCCGAAGAGGACGAGGACGGGGAGGATGAGGGAGGCGGAGATGACGCTTCTCGTCGCGCCCCAGAGGATTTCGCCGGCGATCACCTCTTCGAGGGAGACGGGGGTGGCGATGACGGCGTCGAAGGTTTTCTGGTAGTACATGCGCACGTACGAGCCGTAGGTGCACTCGAAGAAGGAGGCGTTCATGACGGAGACGGCGACGAGGGCCGGGGCGATGAAGCGGATGTACGGGACGCCGTCGACTTCGGCGATGTAGTAGCCGACGCCGAAGCCGAGGGCGAGGAGGTAGAGGACGGGTTCGAGGGCGGGGACGAGGAGGTTCACCATCCAGGTCTTCGCGAAGACGTCGAGGTTCCGGCGCCAGACTGTCCAGGCGCGCCTGCCGGGGAGGGTCATTCCCTGAGTGTCCTCCCGGTGAGTTTTAAAAAGACGTCTTCGAGGGTGGCGGGCCTGGTGGTGAGGGTGATGGCGCCGCAGGCGTCGAGGAGGGCGCGGGTCACTTCGTTCGGCCTGTCTGTGGGGATGTGGACGAGGTTGCCGGCGGTCTCGTACGGGATGCCGCGGCTCCTGAGACACGCGATGACGGCTTCGTCGGCCCCGGCCTCGATGATGTGCCCGCCGATCGTCGTCCTGATCAGGTCTTTCGGCGAGCCTTCGACGAGGACCTGGCCGTGGTCCATGATGACGAGGCGGTCGCAGAGGTGTTCGGCCTCGTCCATGGCGTGGGTGGTGAGGACGAGGGTCGTGCCCTCTCTCTGGAGGGCGCGGAGTCTTTCCCAGATGAGGTGGCGGGCCTGGGGGTCGAGGCCGGTGGTGGGTTCGTCCAGGATGAGGATGTCGGGGTCGTTGACGAGGGCGCGGGCGAGGATGAGGCGGCGGCGCATGCCGCCGGAGAGGTTCTCGATGACGATGTCTTTCTTCCCCTCCACCTGGACGAAGGCGAGGAGGCGGGCGACTCTCTCCTCGGCGGTGCGTCTCGGTATGCCGAAGTAGCGCGCGTAGGTGAGGAGGTTTTCGGCGCCGGTGAGGTCGGGGTCGAGGTTGTTCTCCTGCGGGACGACGCCGAGGCGGGCCTTGATGGCGCGGGCGTCGACGGCCGGGTCCATGCCGAAGACCTGGAGTCTGCCGCCTGTCCGCGGCGAGACGCACTGGACCATGCGCATGGTGGTGGTCTTGCCGGCGCCGTTGGGGCCGAGGAAGCCGAAGGCTTCCCCTTCCTCGACGGCGAAGCTGATCCCCCGCACGGCCCTGACGTTCCCGAAGTTTTTTTCCAGCCTTTCCGCGATGATGACAGGCGGCATTGTCCCGGCATGGCGATCTCACGCCCGAGTAGTTGTAGCTTTTGGCCGGTGAGGGTGCTTTTTCTCCTCCGCGGTGAAACGCACTCTATGGCATCGCCACTTCTTGCAGTGATACTCTCGTTCTTCATCCCCGGCCTCGGCCAGTTCTACACGGGTCAGATGATGAAGGCGCTCGTGCTCTTCGTCCTCGCGGTCGTCTTCGGCGGTCTCTCGGCCTTCGTGATCGGCATCCCCTTCTACATCCTGGTCTGGCTGTACTCGATGTACGACGCCTACACCGCGGCAAAATCGGCCTGAACGCGATTTATCCTAATTTAATCGGTTTTGAGAGGTAAAGGAGGTTTAAGAAACTTCCTTTTCTTTTTTTATCGGCACAAAACAGCTTATAATAAATACAGGGCACGTTATACATTCTGATATCCCCGGCCCGGCCGTGTTCACCCGGGTGCGGGGGAAGGATTTTCGGATCCTTGTCTGCGTGAAACTGGTCTATTTCTGCCGGAGACGGGCAATGCCCTGGCCGTCTCCCGGCATACACCCACCCGCGCCGCTCTTTTCACGATTTTTCTCTTCAGGCGATCCCTTTTTTTTCGCGCTCCGGAAGAATGTTTATATCGCGTTCCGCCTTCAGCGCACACACCTATAAAATTGTGCCGTTTTCGCCATGAAGACCGGCACCTCACGCCATATGTCCGTGATGATTCAGAAGCCATAGAACGCACGAATGGCGTATGAAACATTTTAAATATCACCCTTTGTACAAACACGTACCGCGCAAATGAAGAAAACATATATACTATACCGATAAATTGCGATCATCCTCACAAGAGGAGGTAACAATCGATGAAATTCGGATATGAGCATGAAGAAGCGGTGTCGCCGGTCATCGGCGTCATCCTGATGGTCGCCATCACGGTCATCCTGGCGGCGACGGTCGCTGTGTTCGTCCTCGGCCAGACCGACCAGATGGAAGCGAACAAGGTCGTGGCAGTGAAGGCGGCCTCCACCGACACCGACATCACCCTGACGATCTCGGGTGGAGCGAATGTGGACGAACTCAAGGCACTGAAATTTACCTGGAGTGGGGCAGCTGCAGTAGATAACACGGTTAAACTCAATGATCAACAGGCAAATAGTACAAACTTTGCTGGAGGTGTCCTGAATGCCACAGGTATTAACGCGGACAAGCTCTTCCACGCCGGCGATAAGATCACGGTAACGAAACACCCAACCAAGAAGATCTTCGTCGTCACCGCGATCTATGCCGACGGCACCGACGGGGTCATCTACGAGAAGACCTTCGCATAATCCTTCCCATGTCCCCCCTTTTTTCCACCCGCGCCTCGCGCCTTCTCTTTCTCCTCCTCGTCCTTCTCCTCGCCGCCGACGTGGCGACGACCACCTACGCCCTCGACAACGGGGGACAGGAGGCGAACCCCGTGATGGCCGGCATCGTCTTCTGCCCCGCGTTGCACGCGCTCCTGAAAGCTTCCTTCGCCGTGTTCGTACTTTTCCTCTGCCGCCGCGCCGACACTCTCGTCGCGGGGAGCGGGACGTACTGCATCGGCGGCGCCGCCGCGGTGTACATGCTCTCCTTCGCGAATAATCTCTGGCAGATCGGGCTCTGGCAGGTCTTCGCCTGAGGGCGCTTTAAGGTACTGCGGGAGCGGGCGAGTGAGA
>NZ_JAQVNX010000163.1 GCF_028702905.1 Methanofollis sp. | reverse complement strand
TGTTCACGGTCCGCATGCTCCAGGACGCCCTCGGCCTCTCATACCACCAGACCCGCCGCATCCTCCACGGCTACAACAACGGCGGCACCACCTACTCCGGCCTCCTGGAGAAGTGCCCGGCCATCGGGTTTGTGGACACGACCATCTCCGAGGACGCCGGCGGTTACCTGGTCCGCCGGCGCGAGCACCAGTTCTCCTTCAACAGGGAGGTCTACCGGCGGTGGGCGACGGGTGCTCAGGTCTGGACAGACCCCGACCCCCCGGACGATGATGGCACTTTTGCACCCCGTGTGCACCGAAGTTGCACGGAA
The DNA here is from genome assembly GCF_028702905.1 of Methanofollis sp. Lineage (NCBI taxonomy): Archaea > Methanobacteriati > Methanobacteriota > Methanomicrobia > Methanomicrobiales > Methanomicrobiaceae > Methanofollis > Methanofollis sp. The sequence continues at coordinate 3,157 of NZ_JAQVNX010000163.1, read as the reverse complement.
AAAGTGCAAAGAGCGGGAACGGAAGACCGGGTTCGGAATGACTATTCTAGAGAGAGAAGAGAGATCTCTCTCTCTCATAGTACTCTATTGCACCAAAAAGGAGACACACACAGCACGGGGGATCTCTCCGGGTCTGGGGGTGACTGTGTGTGTGATCTGTGCCAGAGTGCAAACGATCGGGAAGATGGGGGTGAAAGGGCCGGGATGTTCAATCCCGATTCAAAAATTCCCCCGTTTGGTGGCATTTTCAAAGTGCAGGCCCGTGCAATCGGGTGCACAGGTGCAAACAAGACTGTCCCTCTCCCGGGCGTGCTGAAGCACACCGAGTTCACGCGGACGAAGACCGACCTCGGGCGGTGCAGCGTGTGCGGCGAGGGGAGGGCGGTGTTCCGCTCCGGCGACGGGCGGGCGAGACTCTGCGAGAGGTGCTATGCCCGGTTGGTGCGGGGGTGGAATGAGAAGAAGGGGGTGGGCAGGTGATCCCCCCAGACGCCGGCGGTCGTGAGGGGGAACGCGGGAAGCTAAAGATCCTTTGAACAGAAAACATTGAAAAACAATTGATTAAATTGGGCAAAACTTCGAGAGGTCGGCTGTCTCACCCCTCCCCTGTCTCATACCGGCACTCTTCCTCCTCGGCCACGCCCGCCTGAGGAGCGACCACCTCCCCGACTCCCTCCCGCACCACGACCTCCCGCGTCCTCCCCCTCCCCGGCCGCACGTACAGGTCCACCAGCCGTAAGGTCTCCAGTTTCCGCAACCTCTCGGAGAATGCCGCATACCCCATCTCCCCGCAGAGGCGGTCATAGACCCGCCCGGCGATTGCCGGCCCGCCTTCCCTCTCCTCTCTCAGGACGGCGTGGAGCACCGCCCTCTCCGCAGGGGCGAGCGCCTCCACCGCCACTGCCAGGTGGAGGTGCCGGGAGACGGCAAAGGCCGAGAGCACGTCCCCGGCCGTCACCTCGGTCCTCGCCTCCTTCTCCGCAGTGAGCACCGCCCTCTTCACCAGGTCCAGACCGATCCGCAGGTCGCCAGAGGCCATCGTCCTCTCGACGACGAGGTCGAGGACGGCGGGCGGGACGACGCCGGGGTACACCCCGGCCTTCACCCTGTCTGCAAGGATGCCCCGCACCTCCGCCGCGGTGTACGGCGGGAAGAGGACCTCCGAGGCCTGGAGGACAGAGAGGGTGGAGGGGCCGAGGGCGCGGGAGAGGTCGGCCTCAGGGGTGGAGAGGGTGAGGACGACGCCGGTCCGCACCCCCGGCCAGGCCTCGTGCATCCTGAGGAGGGGGGCGAGGACACTGTCCAGGGTGCCGTCGGCGATGAGCCGGGTGACGTCGTCCAGGCAGACGACGAGGACCGCTCCCCTCTCTGCGAGGGCATGGGCGACCCCGGCCATCACCCGCACATTCGAGACGCCCGACGGCGGGGGCAGGTGGCCGGAGAGGGCGAGGAAGATCCGGGAGAAGACGGCGTACTCCGTCCTCTCGGTCTGGCAGGAGACGAGGACCGGGACGACCGCCTGCGTCATCTCCTCGATCTCGGCGAAGAGGAGCCTGACCGCGGTGGTCTTCCCTGTGCCGGGGATGCCGCGGAGCACGGTATTCAACGGGCGGACGCCGCGGAGGGCGGGCCGCAGGGCGAAGGCGAGGTCTTCGAGTTGTGTGTCGCGGTAGTTGAAGACCTCGGGGAGGTGGGTGATCTCGAAGAGGGCGGGGTCGCGAAAGAGGGTCTGGTCGCTCATGAGGGGGCGGTGTGTCATGGGTGAGGGGTGGCGGTGGGGGTATATGGATGTGGGCCGTGTGAGCGGGGCGAATGTGAAAGAGACGCCGCCCCCGCTCAGGAGATACGGCCGGCTGCAGGATCATACCCGGAAGAGGACGACGATGAGCACGGCCAGAACGAACCCGGTGATGCAGGTGAACTTCCAGTCATGCTCTTTCAGGGGAAAAATAGAGCGTCGAGGCGAGTACGCGGGCGAAGCAGGGCAATAGCGCTGTAGAGAATCGGGTGCGGCCGTGAGAAGGGGAGAGGCCGGGGTCCGATCTCCGCCTCGCCATGAAGGTTCGATAGGGAGTTATTTCCACTCCCACATCCTGTCGCTGACCGTTCCGTCGGGAGCGATCTCGATCTCAAAAAGCAGGGCCACGTCGTTGAGGCGGCTCAGGGCGGTTCCGGACGTCTGAAGATACCGTACCCCCCGCATGCTCCAGCCGGGCCCTTGTGCCGGGACGCTGATCCCCGAACCCTGCAGCACCGCCGTCTCTCCCTTTTCGGTCGTCATGATGCCGTGGCCCTTCGCCAGTATTCCCCCCTGCGGTCGCTCTTTCGACCAGAAGGTGGCAAGTAATGTCACCTCGGTACCGAGTATCGTCCCTTTCGACTCCATGGTCCTCTCGATCTTCAGACCCAGGCCATAATGGTGAGAGATACGCTGCCCCACCACCTTTCCTTTCAATTCGCCGATCATCTCTCCGAGCATAGGAATCGCCCTGCGTCCAGACCACCCCCTCGATGATAAAAGTATCCCGGCCGTAGGAGATGTGCCGCCGATCTCCGGGAGAGCACGGAACCGATGGAGACGGTCCTGCCGGCCCGGCGGAACAATGCGACTCTGATCATGCTCGGAAAACCCCGCGGTCTCGACCTGCTGTACTCGCCGGGTCACAGGGCATGTCCTCGAACGGCGGGGCATGCACTCTGTCTTGTTCAGGGAGAAGAGGGGTCGCCGTGATGAGGTGTGAGGATCTCACGACAGATCGCAAAGGCTCTTTCCGGCATGGTATGACGTCTCATCCCCACCCGATCACCTTCACGACGACGGCGACGATCCCTCCCACGACCCCTCCGGCACCGGCGGCGATTTCCCTCTCCCTCTTCTCCTCCCCTGCCGCCTCGCTCCGCCAGTTCTCAAGGGCGCGGAGCCTCCCCTCCATCTCCGCGTCCTTCTCCTCCATCCTCTGCAGGGTCCGGCAGATCCACTTCACGTCCCTGTTCGTCTCGACGATCTTCTCCCGCAGGTTCTCGGCCATCGCCATCTCCTGATGACTGAATGGCGGTTAAGGCAGATTAATATTACTTATGGTAATATGAAGATATGCCGGTGACATCCCGGGAGTCCTGGCAGGAGAAGAAAAACCATGGCAGACTTTACCCTGTC
>NZ_JAQVNX010000162.1 GCF_028702905.1 Methanofollis sp. | reverse complement strand
CACGATGTGAGGTCTATGACAGCCGCACCTTTTGAGAGTCTGCCGGGAAAGGACACGACAGAGCGTTTCGCATCTCTCGGCATCACGGAAGGAGGGGAGGCCGACCTCCTCGCCCTCCGCACGATCGCCCGCGACCACGAGGTCGAGGTCTGGGTCTACTTCGACGAGGAGGTGGCCCGCACGTCCACCATCGAGGCCGACCTCGCGGCCTTCGAGATGGTCCCCGAGGCCGACCGCCCCTTCATGGAGCTCCGCAGATTTTTCGCCTTCATGGAGGACATCGAACCGGGCTTTGCCGCGGCGATGGAGACGGAACCGGTCACAGCAAAGGTCGTCGCCGTCGGGGACCGCGAGGCCTACTGCGCCTGCGTGCTCGTGCCGCGGCCGTACGTGAAGGTTTTTCTCGGGTGACCGGTCCGGGAGACACCGATCAACCGCCTTCCCCGCAGAGGTGCCGGGGGACTACCGCCCCCGACCCCCCGGTACAGGATAGGGGGTTCCGGGGTTGCGAGCGTCAGCGGGCTAGAGAAGGTCGCCTTCGAGGAAAACCCCGGTTCAGATTGTCGGGAAAGCGGTCGACCAATGCCCTCCTCCGGGGCAGAAGTCTCCCGAGAAAAAAGATCTCGAAACAGACCGCCTATCACAGGACTTTTTTTCCACCCACAACCGGATCGCCAGATTCATCCCGGAAAACGTCAAAGAGAAAAAATATGGATCTCCCCCATGAAGGTTTCGCAGACGTGCCCGGGGGGCGGGTATGGTACCATATCGCCGGAGCGGAGGAGAGCGGCACCCCCCTCCTCGTCCTCCACGGCGGCCCTGGCTGCACGTCCGACTACCTCGAACCCCTCGCCGCCCTGGGGGGGAGGTCGGTGGTCTTCTACGACCAGCTCGGCTGCGGGGACTCCGACCGCCCGGACGACCCCTCCCTCTGGACGCTCGAACGTGCCGTGGACGAACTCGCCGCGGTGCGGGAGGCCCTCGGCCTCGACCGCGTCCACATCCTCGGCCAGTCCTGGGGGACGATGCTCGCCGTCGAGTACATGCTCACGCACCGGCCCGACGGGGTGGAGAGCCTCGTCCTCTCCGCGCCCTGCCTCTCGGCCTCGCGCTGGGCCGCGGACGGGCGGAGATATCTCCAGGCCCTCCCCGACGACCACAGGGAGGCGATCCTCCGCGCCGAAGAGGCGGGCAGCTACGACGGCCCCGCCTACCAGGAGGCGATGACGGCCTATTACCGCCGCCACGTCTGCCGCACAGACCCCTGGCCCGACTGCCTGATGAGGACATTCGAGCGCCTGAACACCGACATCTACCTGCAGATGTGGGGCCCGAGCGAGTTCACCATCACCGGCAGTCTCGGAGACTTCGAGCGTGCCGGACGCCTCCACGAGATCGCGGTCCCCGCCCTCTTCACCTGCGGCGAGTTCGACGAGGCGACCCCGGCGACGACGGCATATTATCATCATATGATGCCGGGATCGGAGATCGCCGTCTTCGAGGGGGCGGCGCACGAGCACCACCTGGAGGCGACGGCCGCCTACCTTGCCGTCGTCAGGGAGTTCCTCGACAGGGCCGAAAGTCAGACGAGGGGACACAATGGACGCACACGATAGTAGCATCGGTCCCGACCGGATCCGTTTTTACACCGCACCGGCGGTGGTCCGCCTCCTCGTGGCGCTTTCAGGCGGCCCCCAGCGCCCCCACCACCTGTCCGCCGTCACGGGGTGCCGGTGGGACGAGACCGAGGAGGCCCTCCGCGGCCTCCAGCGCAGGGGAATGATCATCCGCGAAGCAGGAGGCTATCGGCTCACACAGAGCGGACACGTCCTTGCAGGCAGGCTCTTCGCCTGCGCGTCCGGGCTGTACAGGGCCCTCTACAGCAGGCCGGGCTTTTCCCTCCCGCCGCTGCCCCTCGTGGTCGAGGGCGTGCTCGACGACATCGGTCACCTGACACTACCCACCTATCATGATGCCTTCCACCACCCCGAACATGCAGGAGGCGAGATGAGAGAGTGGATGCTCGCCCGCGGCTATCTCTCGGAGGCAGACGGCGCCCTCCGCCTGACGCCGAGAGGCGAGGCGTACCGCACCTTTCTCGACCGCTGCACCGGGACGATCGCGACCATCGAACAGTTCAACAGTTTTTTCGAGAGCCACCCCCTCGACGGTGTCCCGGAGTTCGCGGTACAGCGTATCGGGGACCTCATGAGTGCCGCACTGATCCTGGACCTGCCGGGGAAGACGGAGCAGAGTTTCGCGTTCTTCCTGGAGATCATCGAGGAGGCCGGATCGATCCATGGGGTCTCGACATGGTTCCTGCCCTTCATTGCCGAGGCCCTCTGGAAACGGGTGATGGCAGGGGCGGAGGTGGAGCTCGTCATCACGCCCGACCTTGCGGAACCGCTCTGGCAGGAGGAGTTCGTCGGCAGGGGAAGGGACGCCGCCGCCTTCCCCAATTTCAGGCTCTTCGTCTCGACGGTCCCGATCACGGTCGGACTCACGGTCACCGACAGGGCCCTCTCCTTTGGCCTGTGCCGTGAGGACGGCACCTACGACACCGTGCACGACCTGGTCAGCAGGGCGCCCGAGGCGCTTGCATGGGGCGAGCGGCTCTTCAGGCATTACAAAGAACACGCGGTGCCGATAGAGGATTTTTTCCGGGAACGGGAGAACACAACAGGATCTGCCTGAATTGAACAGGGACGCACAGGAATATCCCCTCTGACAAACTCCTCGACAGAAGATACCATCAAAACCGTCCTCATCACATCGGCCCGTCGCGCTCTCTGAAGAGGACTGTGAAAAGATCATCACGGGGTGAGAGGCAGATCATCACGGGATGAGGACTCTCGACCCACCATTTTCTCCGAAACCTTAAATGAAATGGCGCCGACTGTTCAGCGGTCACGATGAAAGTCCACTTCAGCGACGAGCAGTTCTCCTTCCAGTACCTCCGTATCCTCGGAACGTGCGCGGTCGGCGGCGCGGACATCGGGGAATGCCTGATGACCGCGGCACGGATCAGGGAGTCCGACTTCGAGAGCTGGCATGCAGAATGGCGGCGGACGGCCGAACAGGTGGAGGGCTATGCCCGCGAGGCCGGGGCCGGCCGCGTCAGCGCCGGAGAGGCATATATGCGGGCATTCTCCTATTACCGGGCGTCGGAGTTCTTCCTCCACGGGGATCCGGCCGACCCGCGAATCGTCGAGACCTGGGGGAAATCGCGCACCTGCTTCAGGCAGGCCCTCGCCCTCCTCGACGTGGAGCACGAGGTCGTCGCCATCCCGTACGAGGGGACCGCCCTGCCCGGCTACTTCTTCCCGGCAGGCGGGGAGGGGCGGCCGACCGTCGTCCTCACCACCGGCTTCGACGGCACCGCGGAGGAACTCTACCTTGACTACGGGGTCTCGGCCCTGAAAAGAGGATACAACGTCCTCGCCTTCGAGGGGCCGGGACAGGGCGCGGTGATACGCGAGCAGGGCCTTGCATTCAGGCCCGACTGGGAGACGGTGATGACCCCGG
>NZ_JAQVNX010000161.1 GCF_028702905.1 Methanofollis sp. | reverse complement strand
CTGCCGCCTGGGTGGCGGCGAGGTGCGCATGCAGGTTGGCAAGGAGGTTCTCGTCTGCCTTGAAGGCGGCAAGGTCGTCCCCTGCCTTTGCCTTCGGTTTCTGTGCGGGTGTGTCGGGTACGGCCTCGTCTTCGACCTCGTCCTCGACCTCGTCCTCTTCGACCTCCTCTTTCTTCGCCGCCGGCGTCGATCCGACGCCGCCTGCCGCGAAGACGAAGGGGTTCTCCATCTCGTTCATCCGCTCCCTGATATCGATGAGGAGTTTCTTGACCGAGACTTTAACGAGGTCAACCTCACGCTCCAGGTTCGCAAGTTTGACCTCGGGGTCGTCAGCCGATGCGGCACCAAGGATCTGGTCAACCTGAGACTGATTTACCGTCATTCCACGTCACCATTCCCTTTTTCAGAGTTCGACCTCAAAAAAAAGGGGGATAGTAGATTCAAATCCTCACTCGAAGAGGAGGGTAACATTGTCGACCTGTGCCGGCACGTACCTCTTCAGCTGGAGGGTCGCACCGACCGCAGGCTTGAGGTCAAGGGAGAACTGGTCCCCGGAGACTGCTTTTGCAGAACTCGGGATCGAGACGTTAATGAGGAACTGTTCGCCCCTCTGCACGAGGGTGTCGTTGTTCCCGTTGAGGATCTGCTCGACAGACCAGTTTCCTTTACCCGGCGAGCCAAGGGTCACTTTACCGGTCTTTCTGTCCACAGAGCTGCTCCGGTTGACGATGGACTGTCCGCCCCAGTCGGTATAGGTCATCAGGACGTCTCCGAGATCATAGGCGCTGCCGCCGGCAGTCGTCGAGATAGTGAAGAGGACGTTCGTCAGATTTTTATGGGTGCTCTGGTTGCCAAGGCCGACGACATTGCCGACGATCTCGACACTCGAACTGGCCTGTGCCATACTGCTGTGGACGACTTCCTGGCTCTTCTGGGAGGTGAAGAAACCAGCGCCGAGCATCACATACGAGAAGACCGCAGCGACCACAACAAATGCTATGAGCACGATTGCGGCCTCAAGGCCGGTAAATGCTTCTTCATTTTTCATGAACTTCATCTTTCGTCACCTCAGTACACTTCGTAGTATATCCCTTTGTCAATCCGCGTGGGGGCGGTCCGTGCGAGGGACAGTGCGGCACCGACCGACGGCTTCACGTCGATGGTGAAGATCTGTCTCGGGTTGACGGTAACCACAGCTTTCGTATCACCCGTAAGCAGAGATTTGGACAGAGGGATATCAACTTTCACCAGTTCACCGGCCTCAAGGAGGCTGTCGGTGTCTGTACCGTTGTTGTACCAGGTGTACTTCACCTGCGTGCTGTTCAGCAACGCGAAGGCGTTGTCAGTGGTCACCGCATATGCAGTCCTGTTGAGGTCGACGGCTGTGCCACCGGAGGTCAACTGGAGGTAAAAGGTCGCATTGGCCAGCTTATCCTCATCACCTATCACGACAACGCTGCCCGCCAGATCGACCGACGAACTCGTCTGAGAAGTCGCCGTGTGGACGACTTCCTGGCTCTTCTGGGAGGTGAAGAAACCAGCGCCGAGCATCATGTATGAGAACACAGCGGCCACGACAACGAAGGCGATCAGGACGATCGCTGCTTCGAGACCGGTGAATGCCTCATCATTCATTCCGAATTTTCTCATAAACTTCACCCTGATTGATCAGTGAACGCTGGACCTTTCCAACATTCCTACATTATTGATTTGTGTATTTACATATATAGATTTTGTTTTCAGCCAGAAACGGATTTGTGGATTTATACCCTAAACACAGCATAATGAACGGAGATATACAAAAAAAGTATTATCGTCCCAGGAGTAGTATCTTCAGAAAGGTGATAAAATGGAACGGGCAGATCTCCTCAGTCTCGCCGCCGGGCTGGTCATTGTAATAGTCATCGCGCTTTTCATCAAGCCGATGATCGCGGCGGCCCCGATCAACCAGACGCTTCAGGGAAGCGATCCCGCGCAGGTGACGTTCACCCCGACACCCACACCCCTCATGCCAGGGTGGGACGGGAAGGTCCGGGATATCGGGTTTGTCGACCCGGCAACATACCATCTGAATATCTCGGACGAGCAGGTCAGGTGGAGAGAGACTCCCTCCGGCGATGCCGGGAAAGACACCATGGTCCCCTATGCCACGATCCGCGGCACAGGGAGCGGGACGACCGAGATCATCCATGTCCCGGTGCCGTACTGGGAGCTGCGCTATGATGCCGACCCGTACAACACCGAATTCGGGTACCTCAATGTCCAGGTGATGGACGCCGCGGACCCCAACAGGTTTGTCAGGATCGTCACCCTCCAGCGCGCAGACCTCGTCCCGGCAGAAAACGCAACCCGAGAGTGGAAAAACGAGAACTGGAAAGAGACCTTCTATGAGGGGCAGAGAGACTACTGGTTTGTGATCAACACCCGGTGCATCAGATCGTACACGCTCCAGGTCATGGTGCCGGAGAAGTACGTCCCCGGGAACCTCCAGTAACAGATCTTTTCCCGGAATATTCTTTTTTTCCTTTCCTGGAAGGGGCGCCACTTTTACGCCCCGGCACTATCGATAAAAGGGAGCGGGACCGGCGCAAAAGAATTCGACTCTGTAGATTTTCTGGTCGGGAGTGACGGCGGCGAGCGCGAGCGTCGGGATAGAGGCAGGATGGCAGTCCCCATCATCAAGACCTCCACGTCCATCTTTCTCAGGGATAATCGTAGGTGGGGGTCCGAGGGCTTAACCCCGGTAAGATGTAGGGGGAAGGCAGGGGGTCGGCGCTCGCCCCACGGGGCCAGAGAGATACATCGGCCGGAGTACAAAGGTTTACCATGAAAATCGCCGAGGTGGCTTTCAAAGAACCGCCTGAAACTTTTTTTTCATAGAGGTCATCCCAAAACTGATCAGAAACCTTTGTCATGTCGATGAAATTCCTCGCATTTGGTTCTGAAAAATCCTGTTCTGGTGCCTGTCCCGTGGGGTTTCACCCCCCGGTCCTCCCACCATTACGATAGGGGGGCGGATGGCAGACCCCTTCACGATCGAATCTACCCTTCCCGGGTTCTCTCCTGTTTTCGGGGGTCCGGGGGCGTCAGTCCCCCGGTGGAGAATGGGGGGAAGGCGGGGGTTCGCACCCTTCGCCAGAGAATCCGGGGGAACATCTACCCGAACATGAGATTTCTCCATAGCCAGATGAACATGAGTTTTGGGATAACCTCATGAACGATTACCATGGAAATGATCCAGACGTTCAATTCTGGAGTTATGGATGAGAATTTGAACACACAGATTTCTCTCACACCTGATATCCGGAGAACAAAACCGCCCTCAGAACGATCGGGCTCTCTGCCTTCCCGCCCCTATCTTCGTCCCGGGGATCCGGGGGCGCTGCCCCCGGCGTGAAGATGTGGGAAGGGGTGATGATCAGGCGTGCCGCCCCGACCGCAGAATCTTCACCGCCGTCTCGCACCGGGGGGCGTTGCCCCCCGGACCCCCCACGGATGAAGATAGCCGAGGGGCGGCAATTGAACAGTATCCTTCAGGTGCCCTGTTGCAAGGAGAG
>NZ_JAQVNX010000160.1 GCF_028702905.1 Methanofollis sp. | reverse complement strand
GACCGCCCTGATCATGCCCTCCCCATCGATGACCCGACAAAATCGTGGGTCGTCTACGACGCCGTCGATGCGGGAGGGGAGGCGAGGTATTACCGGTTTGAGATGAAGAAAGGAGACGAACTCCGCCTCTCCCTCTTCACCCCGGAAAAGTCCTCTTTTGTCCCGGGCCTTGTTGTGATGGGGCCGGGCATCGCGCCTGAGGGCGATGTCCCTTCTTTTGTGGAGGTGCCTCCGGGTGCGGGGGCCGTCGTGGTCGCCGGTGTGCCGCCTGAACAGGCCGAATACGAACCCTTCACCCCGGCGGCCCTGTACCCCGGTGCGACGTACTCGTCGGTGATCGCGGTGCCCGGGACATATTATGTCGCCGTCTTCGCACCCGATACCGGCGGGACGTTCGGACTTGCCGTCGGATACCGCGAGGAATTTTCTCCGTCCGAGTGGGTGCTCGTCCCCCTTGCGGCGGTCGGCATCCACCTCTGGGAGGGGCAACCGCTGATCCTGGTCATCGCCCCCCTTGCGCTCACCCTCCTTGCAGGCATCGGCGTGCTGGCACGTCGCGGCGGGCGGTGCCGCGCCCTTCCCGGCCAGGCCGGCCTTCTTGCGGTCATGGCCGCCCTCCTCTTTATCGGCGGCGGTGCGATGACCCTCCTCCAGATGGGGATCGCCCTCTCGAAGACAGGGTATGACCCGTCGGCCCTTCTCACCCTTGCGTTTGCCCTCGTCCCCGTCCTCCTCGGCCTTGTGACCCTTCATCTCGGCCTGGAGAGGGAGATGGCCGGGAGAGTGTGGGGTGCGGCGATGGTCGGGATCGGGATCGCGGGCCTTCTCTTCTGGGCCGGTCTGATCGCGGGGCCGGTCCTTGCCTGCGGCGCGGGGATATTCGGGATCGTCAGGGGCGGCGGGAGATAGGTCGGTGGAGAGGACCGCAGTCGGCGTGTCCTCTCCCCTGTTTGGGACACAAAAAAAGAAGATTTTCTTTTTCTTCAGACCGGCGTCACTTCGCCGCCTGCAATGAACAGGGCGGCGATCGCTACGGCGAACATGACGGCGAGGCCGACGAGAATGATCACAGGCAGAACGACTGCAATGGCCGCCTTGCCGGTGGTCGTGTCATGGAGTTCCCTGATGCCGATGATGTAGAGGACCAGAGACCAGATGGCCGCGAGGATACCGATGAAGGGGATCCAGCTGAAGAGCATGGCCGGGGTTGCGCCGTAGATCATGGCGTTGATGGTCTGCCCGATGCCGTTGCCGCCGATGATGAGGGCGACGAAGATGTGGACGATGAGGCCGCAGACGAAGAGGCCGATGATACCGCCGATGAAGTTGCCGATGATCGCCGCGATGCCGCCGGCGACGCCGACACCCATGCCGGGGATCGCGGCGGAGGCGCCGAGGCCGATCATGACCATCAGGCCGCTGAGGACAGAGTTGATGGCAAGGAGAATGGCGAAGTACTTGAGTGCCTCGCCAAGGTCGTCACCTTTTGCGTTCTTGAATGTCTCTGCGGGGTCCGTAAGGAACCCTTTTGCTTTTTCGATGATGTCCTGTGACATGATATATACGTAGAACGGTTTGGATTTATTGTTTTCTGCGCAATCTGCGAAGATGCGGAATTTTTCCTCCCTGCGTACCCTTATATGACCATATTTGCTAATCTCCGGCATGGTACGGGGACCTGCCCTCCTTCTTGAGCGCATCATCGACAGGGAGTACACCCTCTCGCTCCGCCGGGAAGACCTCTCGGCCCTGTACCCCGGCATGGTCAGGTTCGCCCTCGCCCTCCGCACCGGGGGGGAGACGGTCGCAACCTTCCGCACTAACTCGTACGAGTATTCCCCCACCGTCCCCCTTGACGCCGAGACGGCGGCCCGGCATAAGGCAGAGGAGTGGGCACAGGAACTCATGGCGCACCGGGAACGCTTTCTTGCGGCCGTCACGCGCCGGGTGGCCCCTCCTCCCGCCTTCTCTCGCACCGACTGCGTCATCATCCAGGGGAGTCCGCGCCCTGACGGCAACTGCAGCATCCTTGCTGGCTGGACGGCCGACGAGGTGCGTGGCCTCGGGAAGACGGTGCAGGTGGTCTACCCGGACGACATGGGCATCCACCCCTGCATCGGCTGCTACCAGTGTTACAACGCCGGCAGATGCACCTTCGATGACGACATGGCGGGGATCATCGGCGCGGTGAAGCACGCCTCCCTCCTCGTCGTCTGCTCGCCCGTCTACACCAACACCGTTCCCGGCGGGCTGAAGATCGTCCTCGACCGCTTTCAGGCGCTCCATGCGGAGAAGAACCTCTTCGAGGACTGCCCGATGCCGGGGGGTGTGCTCCTCGCCGTCTGCGGCCGGAAGGGGGGGGCGAACTTCGCCTGCCTCACCGCGGTCGTCAGGGTGTGCATGGAGAACCTCAAGATTGCATATGCGGGTGAGGTGCTGGTGGACGGCGTCGATCGCGTGCGGGATGTCAGGAGGGTGGAGGGGCTTGAGGGGCGGGTGCGGGCGGTTGTCAGGGATGCCCTTCACAGGGTAGCCGATGAGACCTGAACCCCTTTTCTGGGGTTTGCCGTTTCCCGCCTCTTTCTCTTTTTTTGATGGCCCTTTCACGGCCCGACCGGTTTTTTTATCTCCCCCGGGGCGATATCAGGTGATCAGAGAATTGTGTGATTATCATGTTCAGGAAAGTACTTTTCCCCACGGATTTCTCCGAATGCTCGTATAAGGCCCTTGACTGCGTGAGGCAACTCGCCCGTGCCGGGACCGGGGAGGTGGTGGTCGTCCACGTCCTGGACGAACGTGAGTTCGAACTCGCCAAGACCGAGATCGGATGGCTTGAAGGGGCCGGATGGTCGAGTACGACGCGAAGATCGAGAGGAGGATGCGGGAGAATGTCAGGGAGAAACTCGATGGGATCGCGGGCGTCATCCGCGAGGCCGGGATGAAGACCCGGGTGGAGGTCGCCAAAGGCGTGCCTTCGATCGAGATCCTGGCGATGGCAAAGCGCGAGGGCGTCTCCCTCATCGTCATGGGAAGCCATGGCAGGAGCAACCTCGCCGGAGTCGTGATGGGTTCGGTCTCCGAGGAAGTGGTCAGGAGGTCGAACGTGCCCGTGCTGATCGTGACCCGGGAGATGCAGAACGCCTGCACGTCCCGGTGAGGGATCTCCTGAAACTTTCATCTCCCTTATTCTGCCCGCGGGTCGTTGCCCTGATGCTGCCCTGCTGCCGCCCTGCTGCCCATCACTTTTTTTTCCCGCATAACTCGGTTTTCCGCTCCGTGGTGTCCGACCTCTGCAGGTTCATCCTCTTCCTGATCCGGTACTTGTAGACCTCGTGGGAGGCAAAGAGGATCAGGGGGAAGGGGATGAGGAGGAGGAGATAGGGCGGAGGGACAGATGCCGTGTTGAAGATCACCTGGACAACGCCGACATTCAGGAGCAGGAAGATCCAGATCAGTTCGAGGACCACCGCCATGATGAGGAGGCGGTTCTTGAAGAGGCCCCTCTCGAATGCCGAGAACTCCCAGGACCTGAGAGTCCAGACATTGGCGAGCTGGCAGGT
>NZ_JAQVNX010000159.1 GCF_028702905.1 Methanofollis sp. | reverse complement strand
GGAAGCACAGGACGATGGTCACCTTCATCTCCGAGGTCGCGCTCAGGATCAGGACGCCGATCCTGCTGGTCCAGGAGAATCTGCGGGATGCCTGCATGGCGGTGGAAACGGGAGAGATGGAGAAGGAGGACGTCCTCGATCTCCTCAGGGTCCAGATCAGCCACGCGGAAAGCGTCCTTGCCACGCTCAGGGAACTGAACCAGGGCGTGATCGAGGAGGAGCAGGATATCCCGGAGTCGTACAGAGACTTCCTGACGCGGTGAAGCCCTATGAGATTTGTCCTTGAAAAGAGTGAAGACCGGAAACTCTACCTTGTCCTCTCGCCGGCGACGGCGATGAAGCAGACCAACCTCGGGATCGTCAGGGAGATCACGGAGCAGGGCGCGACCGCGGTCATCATCACCACCAACCAGCCCTATCCGGTCCTCAGGAAACTCTATGTCCAGGAGGGGATCGACCTGGCACGCGTCCGCGTTGTTGATGCGATCACGAAGTACGCGGTCGGGAAGGCGCCCGAGGATGTGGAGAACGCCGTCTTCGTGAACAGTCCCGAAGACCTCACAGATATGGGGATCGCTGTCACCCAGACCCTCAAGGCGGTCGATGGAAAGGAGGTCTTCGTCCTCTTCGACTCGGTCTCGACGATGCTCATCTATCTCTCCTCCGCGAACATCTCGCGGTTCATCCATTTCGTGACGAGCAGGCTGAAGATCTCCGGGATTGCCGGGGTGTTCCTTGCGGTGGAGAAGGGGCTCGACCCCCTGCTCCTCTCCCGGCTCACCACATTCGTCGATGAGGTGGTGGACATGGAGGGCGAGGGATGATTATTTACATCTAAATAATTCAGATCACAATAACCATGGATGAGAACCCCTTTGTCTTCGGCCAGCCGGTGCGGGGTCCGGCCTTCATCGACAGGACCGCAGAGCTGGAACGGGTCAGGAACTACCTGAAGAACGGGCGGAGCCTTATCATCTACTCGCCCCGCAAATACGGGAAGACGTCCCTCGTCCTCAGGGCCATCGACGGCTTCGGGGGGAGTGTCCTCCCGATCTTTCTCGACTGTTATGCCTTCACCAGCGAGCACGACCTCGCCCGCGCCCTCTCGGCGAAGGTGCTCGCGCATTACCCGGAGAGGGAGATCCTGGCGGCGATAAAGCGGCTCTTCGCCGGGATCACGCCAGAGATTACGGTGAAGACGGCACCGGAGGTCGAGGTCGGCGTCGAGTACGAGCCCGAGGAGGATCTCTCCGGCGCCTACGACCTGCCGGAGAGGCTTGCCGTCGACCGCGGCCGCCGGGTTGTCGTGGTCTTCGACGAGTTCCAGGAACTCGCGGGTTTCGAGAACCTCCTGAAGACCCTCAGGTCGGTCTTCCAGCACCACCAGCACGTTGCCTATGTCTTCATCGGCTCGAAGAGGCACATGATGGAGTGGATCTTCCGGTCGCAGGAGAGCCCATTCTACAACTTCGGCGCTCACATGACCCTCCACGAGATCCCGGCCGGGGCGTTCGCGGCGTATATCGGGGAGGCCTTTGCCGGCGCCGGCATCGCCCTCCTCGACGGAACGGTGGAGGCGCTCCTGGCGGCGACAGGGTGCCATCCCCATTATACCCAGCGCCTCGCCTTCGAGGTGTGGTACAGGGGGCGCATCCGCGGCTCGGCCGGACCGGCGGATGTGGAGGCGGCGATCCGCGAGGTGATCGCGGACCTGGAAGGGTCATACCTTGCGATCTGGGACGCTCTCACCGCGAACCAGCGCAGGGTGCTCCTCGCGGTGGCGCAGGGCGAGGACGACCTCTTCTCCGGCGAGTTCGCCCGCACCCGGGGCTTTGCAAGCCCGGCGAGCGTCCAGTCGGCCCTCCGCAGGATTCTCGAAAGAGGGATCGCGGAGGAGGAGGGCGGGGGTTACAGGGTCGCCGACCCTTTCCTGGCCCGCTGGATGGAGGGGCGGTTTCTCAGGGGATGACGTTCTTTTTTCCCGGCCGCCTATCTTTTCTCCATGCTGATCAGGGACATCAGGGCCACGCCTGTCTTCACGGCCGGCGACAAAACCCATCTCCGCGAACTCCTGCACCCGAAGGACGAACCGGCCTGCACAAACCGCTGTTCTATCGCCCATGCCTTCCTCGGTCCGGGTGAGGTATCGCTTCCCCATCGCCTGAAGACCTCGTCGGAGACGTATTATATCCTCGCGGGCAGGGGCGAGATGCACATCGACGGGGAGGAGGCGGAGGTCTGCGAGGGGCAGGCCGTGTACATTCCGCCGGGCGCGGTTCAGTGGATCGAGAACACCGGGCCGGGCGACCTTGTCATCCTCGCGGTCGTCGACCCTGCATGGCGGGAGGGGGACGAGGAGGTGTTCCCCTCCTCCCCATAACAACCCATATATCCCCTCCCGCCCATGGCGTGGTGCCGTGTCCCGGCGCCGCCGGGTGCGGCGGGGGGAGAGACGATGCAGAATGTTGCCATATTCTGGGACCCCCAGGGGATCGAGCTCGATACCCTGGGCAAAAAGAAATACCTGCGGGTGAGCGACGGGGACAGCCCGTATATTTCGATGTCGATCAGGATGCTCTCCATCGACACGCCGGAGGTGCACTATCCTGTCAATACGCCGCCGTCGCGGCACGACGCCGATCTGGCGCAGCTGGCCGACTGGATCCAGGACGGGGAGGCGGCGGTCGAACACGGCCTGGGGGAGCACCTCAGGCCGAAGCTTGCCACGGGTTCGGCCGGGACTCTCCAGGAGGACCAGGGGATGGAGGCGGCCCGTTATTTCAAGCAGCTCCTTGCGGAGAAGCTGACGCGGCCGAACGGGTCGAAGAGGGATGTGTTCCTGCGGGTGGCTGACCGGCCTTTCGACCAGTACGGGCGGCTGCTCGCGTATATGGCGCCGAACTATACCGCGAGGGAGAGGGAGACGATGACGCGGGAGGAGAGGGCGACCTTCAACCTGATGATGGTGGCGTCGGGGTGGGCGGCGATCTTCCCGATCTACCCGAGTCTGCCGCGCCACGCCGACCTGATGATGATCAGGGACGCGGCGGAGGAGGCGTATCGGGCGCAGAGGGGGGCGTGGGCCGACCCGATGGCCCTGACCGGGTACGAGTTCAGGATGTGCGTGCGCCTCTACGATATCACGGCGAAGGTTCTTGCCGGCAAGCGTCTCTCGTCGTCGGAGAGGGGGGCCTGGATCAGCAGGTACTGCGCCGACATGACGAGCGGCGAGATCTTCTACCCGCAGGAGTATCACCGGGTGCCGCCGTACAACCGGGTCTTTATCTGGCCTTCGGACGTGCCGAAGGCGGTGGCCGGCATGAACCTGGTCCCGCCGCGTGAGCGGTGAGGGCGAGATCCCTTTTTTTCAGCGGATGAGCCGCTTTTTCATCATCCTGAGGGCGAGGAGGAAGGCGACCGGGGTGACGGCGGCGATCCAGAGGAGGCCGAGGAGGAGGAGGTCGAGGCCCGCGGCAAGGGGGAGGGCGCGGCAGACATTGACGACGTGGGTGAGGGGGAGGGCGGCGAGGGCGAGGGTCTGGAGGGGTGCGGGGAGGAGGGAGAGGGGGAG
>NZ_JAQVNX010000158.1 GCF_028702905.1 Methanofollis sp. | reverse complement strand
GAAAAAGGCGTAACTGGAGGAGACCTATCCTGTCTGGTCCATCGGGCTCGTGCCGGCGGGGCGAGGAGCACGAAGGAAGAACGACACCCTCGCATTGCGAAAGAACGTCCGGGAACAGGAAAAGCGTTCTATTTCTCTTTTTGAGACAAACAAGATCCTGAAACAGTGGAAGAAGGACTAACCGGAACTGAAACAGGTCTATGCCCAGACTCTCCAGAATTGTCAGATGCGCGTAGACCTTGCCTTCAAAGCATTTTTTCGGCGCGTGAAGGCGGGAGAGAAAGATTCGGGATTCCCGCGGTTCAAGGGGAAGGGACGGTACGACAGTATCACGTATCCTCAAGGTCAGAAAGGAGGATTCAAATTTGAGGGGGACCGCCTCCACCTCTCAAAGATCGGGGATGTGAGGGTCGTCCTCCACCGCCCGGTTGAAGGGACGATCAAGACTCTCACGATCAGGCTGTCTTCGACCGGGAAGTGGTATGCCTGCTTTGTGGTCGAGTACGATCCCATGCCTGTACCGCAGACGGTGGTCGGGATCGATGTCGGTCTTGAGTCCTTCGCCACCCTCTCCAACGGTGAGAAGATCGAGAATCCCCGGTTCTTCCGTATCGACGAGAAGGCTCTTGCAAAAGCACAGAGGAAACTCTCGAAAGTAGAGAAAGGAACTCCTGAACGGAAAAAAGCCAGAAAGATCGTCGCACACATCCACGAACGGATCGCCACCAGACGGCTCAATTTTGCTCACCAAACCTCCCGGAAGTTGGTGGAGCGGTTCGGTGTGATAGCAGTTGAAGAACTGGCATTCACCGCCCTTCCTGCCTCCACCGATCTCCATGCCGATTTCGATTTCAAAAAAATGAGAGGATATCAGGACTTCTACCGGATTCGAGTGGGGAAATACCTGATCGGGTGCAGGCTCACCGCCACCGGAGCCCTGATCCTCTACCGCGTAAAATCCAGAGAAGAGATCTACTCAGTATTCCCGTGATCCTTATTCTGAATACCACGATTGAGACCCCTCCGTCTATCGTCTGATATGGCCCCCCACATGCCCGGCTCGCCTGGAGGTATACAACCACAGCATGACGACGGCTGCCGGGAACCAACTGTATCACGATAGAAGACCTTTTCGGGGTAGTCCGCAGGGAGACGTCCGGGGGCAGTTCCCCTCTCCGTATCCCTGCGAAAGCCGGTCCTTCTATCCTTCAGGCTCCCTGACCGCGTGGTAAATGGCCTCCAGCCTCTCGACCTCCTCCTCCCCGTAGGGGAAGCCGGCGTACCTGACCGCCTCGTACAACTTCGCAAAGGCCGCGGCCGGCTCCCGTGCTGGCGTGCCTGCGAGGGCGGCAGCGATCTCCCGCGGCGTCCTGGTACGGGCGCCTCTCACCCCGTAGTGCCTCTCGGCTGCGTCGGCCAGGCCCTGCCAGAGGGCGCCGGCTGCCTCTTCCAGCGTGAGGCCGGCGATTGTGAGGGGTGTCTCCTCTTCCTTCTCTTCGAGGGGGATTGACGCCTCCAGCCTCGCCGCGAGCACCGGCAGTGCCTCTTCCTTCTTTCTCCGGTGGCGGAGGTACACGTAGCCGCCTGCCCCGCCGAGAAGGAGGATGATGGCGACCGCTCCTGCTGGGAATCCCCCTACTTCCACGACGATCTCAGGACTCTCGGCAGGATCGAGGGGGAAGCCCTCGCCGGAGAAGACGGCCTGGAGAGTGTGCCGCCCTTCGGGGAGGCCGATCTCTTCCTCATAGTCTCCGCCCTTCCCGGTCGTCAGGGCCGCAGTCAGCGCACCGTCGTCGACCAGGAGGATAATTTCGGCGCCTTCCACCCCACGGCCGTTTGCGGTGAGGGTGCCGCTGACGACACTTTTGTTTGCCGCCAGGGTGAGATCTGCGGGTGAGGTGAGCACGGTGAACTCTACCAGGCCGGAGACGGCCTTGCCGGCCTGCACATATGCAAGGTGGGGGCTGGCCCGGCCTTTTTCGATCCGGTAGTCGATTGCGTAGTTTCCGGCCTGTGATGTTGCAGTCCCGACAGGCCTGCTGTCCACGAAGGCCTCGACCGTCTTTCCTGCCGGTGCCGTGCCTCTGAGGGTGACGAGGTCACCGAAACGCGCCTCCATTGGTTCGACGGCAAGAGTGAGTGCGGGCGGAGGCAGGGCGATCCCCGGCCCCCTGCTGTCTGCCTTTGTTTCTTCCCCGACGATCGCCCTGAAGGCCCCGATGCTCTCCTTGTAGGCGGTCGTGTCGGCCTCGTACTTCTCCCCGATCGCGACGGTGCGGTTCGCATCCTTCTCATAGGTCGTTGCCGCCCCCTGTAACTCCTTTTTCAGCGCTTCTCCCTCATAGACGAGGGAGTAGACCTTCCCGGGATCTTTTTCGTCCTGGTACTCGACCCTGACTTCCTCCAGGCGCTCTGTGCCGTTGACGAGGGTCGTGAGGCTCTCCATGTTCTCCCGGCTCTTTTTCCTGAACTCGTCGATGTCGGTGCCGGTGAGGTCGAGCTTGACGACCAGGCTGTCCATCGACCGGGTCATCTCTGAGTATTTTTTCAGATCCTTTTGTGCGCTCTCGAAGTCCTTCACCTGCACGGAGAGGACGACCGTGCTGCCCTGGCCGAGGAGATCCTGCATCAGGGGGAGGAGAGACCCCGCACTCTTCGCGTTTATTTTTTCTGCCGCCGAGAGGTCGGCCTCGGCCGGGTTTTCCGTCCCCTCTGCCGTCCAGAGGAGGGGTTCCTCTGCCTGCATCGCCAGGAGGCCGACGCATAGGAGAACCAGAATTGCGGTAATGATCTGTGCGCCTTTCATTTCGCCAGGATCTCCAGAACCTTCATCAGCACGATATAGCCAAAGACCGCGACCCCCGCGGCGATGACCACCTTCACCCTCGTCAGGTGCCGCGGCTGCACATAGGGGGTGTCGATGAGCACCGTGACCGCGAGGAGGCCGATGAGCCAGAGCACAAAAAAGACCTCCAGGTCGAGCGCCCTGTTCAGGAGCATGAAGAGGGCCACGATCCCTGTCCAGAGGGCGATTGCCCCGGCCCCGCTGTACCCCGCGCCGCGCATATCCCTGATCTCTTCACCCCTGCGCCGGATTAAGGTTGCGAAGGGGTTTTCCTGCCCCCTCGCCCCGCCCTGCGCGCTCCCTCCCGTCTCGGTTCATATTTTGCCTGCCTTTCTCCTCTCCCTGCTATCAGAAGTTAAGGACATCTCCCCATGACCCTGACAGAATAAACAATCCTTATATATTGCCACAGATAATTGATACCCCGTGAACCTTCCCTCCCCGGCCCCCCCTAACCCGGCCAGAGAGGGCCTCCCTGTCTCCCCTGAGCAGGGAGCGAGAGTTTCTGGATGTGGGTGCGCGTGAATCGGAGTTGTATACATGAAATACCCCCGGTGCAGGTCGGCTCCTCCCCTGCTGACGGTGGGGCGGCATCTGCCGGATATTTCCCTTCGGCCGCGGGAGGGCTCCCTCTCTCCCTCGACCAGCTCCCTTCCGGGCAGACGATCGCCGCGATGCCGGCGTACAACGAGGAGCGCTTCATCGCGAAGACGGTCCTCGGCGCCAGGAAGT
>NZ_JAQVNX010000157.1 GCF_028702905.1 Methanofollis sp. | reverse complement strand
TCTTTAAATAACATACCGAGTAGATGATCACCTATCCCGGAGTGCGACGGTCCGAGACCGACCGAAGCCCGATGTCTGACCCCATGCACACACGGCACCCTCCGGTGATGGGATATGGCGAGAATCGCCCTCCAGAGCAAAAAGCAGACAGGAGATCATCATGCCAGAGAAAGAACCCACCATCGAAGAATGTCAGAAAAAGATCACCAGACTGGAGAAGGAGATCAGGAAAAACGAGAATCTGGCCGCGGGCATGGACCAGATCCCCCTCCCGGCCCATATCATCGACACCGACTTCAACGTCCTCTACATCAACAGGGCGGCCGCAGACCTCCTCGGGAAAAAGCAGGACGAATGCATCGGCAAAACCTGCTATGACCTCTACAGGACAGGCCTCTGCAACTCAAAGGACTGCCCCTGCCATGTTGCGATGAAGGAGGGGCAGACCAACACCATCACCAACGACCTCGGGGACGGACGGGTGATCAAGTGCACCGGCGCCCCGTACAGGGACGGCAGCGGCACGATCATCGGGGCCGTCGAGTACTTCCCCGACGTCACAGGTGAAGTCAGGATGATCAAGGACCTCCTCGGCGTGGCCGACGGGATCAGAAACGGAAACCTCTCAGTCAGGGCAAAACTCGACGGTGAGGGCGAACTCCTCCAGATCGCGAAAGGTGTCAACGAGATCATCGACGCGATCATCGAACCCCTCCCGCCGACTATCGCCGTGATCGACCAGATCGGGCGGGGCGAGATCCCGGAGAAGATCACAGCCGATTACAAGGGGGACTTCAAGAAGCTGAAGGAGAGCATCAACTGCTGTGTCGATGGGCTTGAGTCCCTCAAGGACTGCAATGCCGTCCTCCAGCGGATCGCCGCAAATGACTACACGAAAAAAGTCGAGGGGCAACCGGTCGGCGTCTATGCCGACATCGCCGACGCAGTGAACACCGTCCGCGAGCGCCTCCTCGTCGTCCTCAGGGTCGCCACCAACATCGCACAGGGCGACCTCTCCGACCGCGAGGAACTCAAGAAGGTCGGGAAGCGGTCAGAGAACGACAGGATGCTCCCGGCACTGATCGGGATGGGCGAGGGCCTTGCAGCCCTGGTCAGGGATGTCGAGATGCTCGCACAGGCAGGTCAGGAAGGGAAACTCTCTGTCAGGGCCGATGTCTCCCGTCACCGGGGCTCCTTCGCCGAGGTGGTCTCCGGAGTCAACGGCCTCCTCGACGCCATTCACAAACCTCTGGACGAGGGGATGCGGGTCTCGGCGGCCATCGCCGACGGCGACTACACGAAGACGTTCTCCGGCGACATCGAGGTTTCCGGAGAATTCAAGCGCTTCAAAGACTCCTTGAACCAGATATCGGTCAATGGCAGCGGCGCGTTCAGGCGGGTCAAGCAGGCAGCCGAACAGGTCCAGCTCGGCACCCTCGAAGCGAGCAAGGGCGGCGACCAGATCGCCAAGGCAGCCGAGCAGGTGGCCCTCACCAGCCAGAGGTGCGCCGACCTTGGCAAGAAGACCCTCACCAAGATGGAGGAGATCACCCAGAAGTTCAGCGACCTCTCTGCCTCGAACGAAGAGATCGCCAGCACCTCACAGGAAGTCCTCGAAAGGGCGCAGAATGTCGCCGAGGTGGGCAGGGACGCGGAGAAACTCGGCAAGGAGGCCAACACGAAGATCACGGTCGTTGAAAAGATCGCCAACGAGAGCGTGATCAACATCACCCAGCTCAACCAGGAGATCCACGAGATCGATAAGATCGTGAAGCTCATCACCGACATCTCGAACCAGACGAACCTCCTCGCCCTCAATGCCGCGATCGAAGCGGCACGGGCGGGCGAGCACGGCCGCGGCTTCGCCGTCGTCGCGGGCGAAGTGAGGAATCTTGCAGGCGAGTCGAAGAAGGCGACGAACGACATCGAGAACCTCATCACATCCATCCAGGGGAAGAGCGAGAAGACCGCCTCGAACATCAGTTCGGCGAACACCGAGATCTCGGCAAGCGTCGAGAGCGTGAACAAGGCGATCGTCGCCCTGAACCGGATCGTCGAGGGCGCGGTCTCGGTGACCCATGACATGGGCGAGATCGCCAAGGCCATTGAGGACCAGGCGAACACGAGCAATGCTGTCGTCCAGATCGTCGAGGACGGCAACAGCCTGACGAGATCGAGCCTCGAACAGATCGAGGATCTGGCCGCCCTGGCAGAGGAGACGAGCGCCTCGACCCAGGAGATCAACAGCGCCACTCACGAACTCCACGAACTGGCGGCCGATCTCGAAAAGCAGATGGACAGATTCAAAGTCTGAAGGTGGGGATAGACCGTGGTAAAGACCATCGACGTCGTGGAGTTCGAGATCGGCGGCACCAGGTACGCCCTCGACATCCTCATGGCACGGGAGATCGTGGAGATGATCCCGATCACCCCGGTACCCCTCGCACCCCCCTATATTGCCGGGATCATCAACCTGAGGGGCGAGATCACGAACATCATCAACCTCAACACCCTCCTCCAGCTCCCCGACAGGGGAGAGGTGATGAACAGGAAGATCATCGTCCTCGTCCCCGAGGTCGCGGGAGGATCCAACCTCGGGATCATCGTTGACGACGTCCATTCGGTGATGCAGGTCTCCGAGGACGACGTGGAGACGATGGACGCAACGCTCTGTCACGAGGCATTTGTGAAGGGGATCATCAAGATCGGTGAAGACGGGGGCGACGACGCCGGGGCCAAGGGCCTGGTGATCTGGATCGACATGACCAAGGTCCTCGGGAACCTTACCGCCGCGGTCTGAGGCAGACTGCGGCGGGAGATGGTAACCATAAGTGGAACATAATTCAAAATAAGATATATTTTTTGAGGATAAGTAAAGAAATTAAACAATTGCCAATATTCAAAATTAAAAAATAATATATATAAGTACACGCAAGTACGTACCTGACACCCCGAACTGATGCGCACACCGGCTGATTGTCGGGTCCAGAGATCGCACCCTATCATTTTCAGCGTATCGCACACAAACGGGGCGTAAAAAGACCAGAAGGAATCGCAATGTCCGATATCAAGGAAATTATCGAAATACTGGAATGTGCTTCAGAGGGGGATTTCTCCCGCACCATCGATGAGAAAGATGTCGAAAAGGCCATTAAGCCATTGATAGAGCCCCTCAAGGCATGCCTCATAAAGATGGCGGAGACGGAGAAGAAGAGGGTACATGATGCCCATGACCTCAAGAACTTCAAGGACGCGATCTACCTGAACCCGGCCCCGATGCTCTTCATGGACCCGGCCCTGAACGTCCTCGACCACAATGACGCCTTTGTCGAAATGAGCGGCATCCCGCACGAAACCCTTGTCACCATTAAAATGAGCGACTTCAAGGCCACCATAACAAGGGGAGAAGGGATCAGGGAGTGCATCAGGACGAAGTCCCGCAACTTCGCTGAGGCAACCATCGAAATGCCGACAGGCACCAAGACCATAGACCTCCATAACATCCCCTTCCTGGACGAAGACGGAAAACTCCAGTCTATCCTCCAGGTCTGCATGGACAGGACCGAAGTAGAGGAGGAGAAGAAGGAGGTCGAACAGTTGGTCCGCGA
>NZ_JAQVNX010000156.1 GCF_028702905.1 Methanofollis sp. | reverse complement strand
GGTCAGGGAGCAGGGGAGGAGGACGGGTTTTGAACTGGTGGGTTCGACGGCAGACGGGCCCTGCTGGCGCACGTCGGGATACAGGGCCGAAACCGGGTGGGGAGGTACGGCGTGGACGTGGCGACATTCGAGGGATTCCTCGCCGCCACCAGATTTTCAGGCGAAGGGGTGCGTCTCGTCGTCATCGACGAGATCGGGAAGATGGAGTGTCTTTCAGCCTTGTTCAGGGACCTCGTGACCGCCCTCCTCGACGGCCCCCTTCCGGTGATGGCGACGGTCGCTCTCAGGGGCGACGCGTTTATCGAGGGGCTGAAGGAGAGGCCGGACGTGCGCCTCGTCGTCGTGACCGGGGCGAACAGGGACACCCTGCTGCCTTATCCTCAGTCTTGAGGCGGCGTCCCTTGCCGGCGAGGGCAAGGCCCATAAGCACCCGCACCGACCGGGTGAGTGATGGAGAGAGAGACGGTGGTCGCCGTCGACATCGGCGCCACCCACTACCGGACCGGGCTTGTGGCGGCCGACGGGACGGTCCTCAGACATGCAGACGGGGACACCCCGCGGGTCGGCGAGTCCGGACTCGCCGTCACCGACGCGGTCGCGGAGGCGGTGGAGGCGGTGATCAGGGACGCCTCGCCGGCGGCGATCGGCATCGCCTCGGCAGGCCCTCTCGACTGTGCCGCGGGCCGGATCGTCGGGTCGCCGAACATGGCCTTTCCCGTGGTCCCGCTCAAAGGGCCCCTGGAGGAGCGCTTCGGCCTGCCTGTGCTGCTCCTGAACGACTCTCGGGCCGGCGCCCTCGGCGAGCGCTGGCAGGGGGCCGGACAGGGTGTCGAGAACCTTGTCTATCTCACTTTCTCGACCGGGATCGGCGGCGGTGCGGTGGTGAACGGCCGCCTGCTCCTAGGTCGGTCTGGGAACGCGGGGGAGGTCGGCCACCTCTTCGTGGACGATGAGTATCACCGCGTCTGCGGCTGCGGCTATGCCGGCCACTGGGAGGCCTATGCCTCAGGGACCGGGATGCCCCGCTTCTGTGCGGCCTGGCTGGCAGCACAGGGGGCGGTGGCGCCCTTCGACGCCTCGACGAGCGCCGGCATCCTCAACGCCGCGGAGGGGGGCGACCCCCTCGCCCTCTCCTTCATGGACGCTCTCGGCAGGATCAATGCCCGCGCCCTCTCAGACATCGTCGTCGCCTACGAACCGGAGATGGTCGTGCTCGACGGCCCCCTGGCGCGGCACCACGGCGACCTCCTCCTCGGGCATCTCCTGCCGCACCTCGACCGCTATCTCCCCCTGCCGCGCTTTGCAATCAGCGCCCTCGAAGGCCGGGCGCCCCTCCTCGGGGCGGCGGCGTACGCTCTCGGGATCTGTTGAGATAAAAAAAGAGGTTCAGGCGCTGTAATACGTGACCTTCTTGCCTTCTTCCGCGTATTCACCGGCAAAGGTCTCGATGTTGCGCTTGTAGCCGATCCTCTGCTCGACGCCGAGGTCACTGAGCACCGACCTGACCCGCATGACGTCGGCCTCGTCGCTCCAGTCGCGGGTATAGACATAGATCACCTTTCTCTCGTCGCGGGACTCCGGGTTGGGGCGGGCGGTGCTCACCTTCGCGGAGATGCCGAGTCTGCCGGCGACGGTGGCGTCCCTGATCTTCTTCCAGAGGTCGTCCACCTCGCCGGTCCTGCAGAAGACGAGCCACTTTCCTGCCTGCTCCCCGTAGGGCTCGCTGTCTCCGGCCGCGGGGTCGTCGGCGATGATCCAGTAGGTCTCGGTCGTCTTCGAGGGGATGACGCTCTCGCCCTCAGCAATGAGATGGTAGATCTCCTCCTTGCTCCCGAAACGTCCGAGGAGGGCGGCGGCGAGAGGCGGGTACTCGGCCTCGAACTCTGCGAAGACCGCAAGGAAGTCGTCCAGGAAGTCGGTCCCATCCTCGACGCGGGAAAAGAGGGGAGCGCCGCGTGCAAGGAGGCCTCTGTTCAGCAGGATCTCGAAGATGCCGTAGGCGGCATCAGCAAGTGCCTCGGAATCGACTTCGTCCATGATCATGTTTCTGGAGAAGCGAACAAAAAAAGGTTATCTCCTGTTTTTGCCGGGAGCCCTGACCGGATTTGCGTGTTCGCACGGAACGGCGGCCTGACAGAGGCCACAGGCGTTGGTCCCTCCGCAGGCAGGGGCCGTGACCGACCTGATATATGCCATGCACAGCCCTTTGTCGTGGCCGGCATCGGTGATCGCCCCGGCAGGGCAGCGCTCGATGCAGGCGCGGCAGGTGCCGCCCGCATAATGGAGGCACCAGTCATGGAGGCCGGCATAGGGCCGCGGCGTCGGGGGGAGGGCGACGGCGGCGACCACCGAACCGATCCGCACCGCCTTTCCCGCCTCCGTGATCAGGCCGTCGCAGAGCCCGAACGTGCCGAGGCCTGAGACCCAGGCGGCGTGACGCTCCGACCAGGTCGAGGCCTCGCCGCAGCGCGGCGAGGTGGCCCGCCGCCAGAGCGGGGAGGCGACCGGGGCGAGTGCAGGGTGACCGGCGGCGGTGAGGGCGTCGGCGAGGCGCGTGCGGACCAGGTCGTTGATCTCCTCGCCGTGCAGGCGGTTCAATACCCAGCGACGGGAGGGGAGGCTGGTCTCTTTCCGCTGGTCGCAGAGGGTGGCCCGGGTCTGCGGGAGCGCCCAGACGATGACCGAGAGGTCGCCGGGCGGCACCGCATGCCCTGGAAAGGTGAGGGCGAAGATCTCGCGCGGGGTCCAGTGGAAGGGGCCGATCTTCTGTTTGATCTCCTCGTAGAGCGGGTCGTCGCCGCTGCTCACGCCGACGAGGGGCCGCCCCCATGCCGGTTCGTCACATTCCGGCGAGAGACGGTTGACCGTCTGGTCAGCCAGGATCTCCTCGATGAAGGTGCGGATGCTCTGGAGGGTGTGCATACGGGATCATGGGCGCCCTCGGAAAAAAAGAAGTACTCTGGGTCACGGCCTGACCGCGGCCGCCGCAAGCTCGGCTGCCTTTTCGCCGGAGAGGAGCATGCCGCCGAAGATCGGGCCCATGCGGCACTCTCCTGCGACGGCGTTCGCAGCCATACCGCAGACGAAGAGACCTGGGAAGACCTCCTTCGTGTGGTCCAGGATCCTGCCCTCGGCCCGCTCGGCCCACATATAGCCCTCGCCGCGGATCGGGAGGTCGCCGCCCTTCTTTGCGACCATATGGCAGATGGTGGCGTCGTGGCCGGTGGCGTCGACGACGGCGCGGCACCGGATCATGAGGGGGTCGACATGGAGGCCGGCCATCTCGACCGGGCTCCAGTTGACGACGAGGCCGGCGACGCGGCCGTCTGCCTTGACGACGACGTCCTCTACGGCGATGAGGTTGAAGAACTCGGCGCCTGCGGTGCAGGCGGCGGCGGTGAGTTTGGAGACGGATTCGACGGACTTCGCGACATAGTAGCCTGGCTCGGCCTCGGTGGAGGCGATGCCGAAGTGGTCGAGGAGGCGCTTTGCCGCGGCCTGGACGACGATCCGCGGGAACATCATGCCGCCGCCCCACATGCCGCCGCCGATGGAGAGTTTCTTCTCAAAGAGGCCGACTTTCAGTCCTTTCTCCGCAAGCAGGGCGGCGCAGGTGATG
>NZ_JAQVNX010000155.1 GCF_028702905.1 Methanofollis sp. | reverse complement strand
ATCACGGCGAGCCTGAGCCAGACACCGAGATTGAACGGCCAGAGCAGCAACTTTGTCCGGGACACAGCCCCTTCAAAAGCGCTGAAGGCATGGAAATCCGTTGTCATGCGCAAAGATCGGAAAAGGGAGAAGATAAAGAAGGTGGTCGGCCAGGTATTACGGACGTGAACCGCGGATAATACATAATCTTAATTTGCGGCCGCCGCACACAGATCAGTGATGATCCCGCTGATCCTCGACCTCACCGGGAGGCACGTCGTCATCTTCGGCGGCGGTGCCGTGGGAGCGCGAAAAGCGGCATATTTCTGTCGCGAAGCGAGGGTCACCGTTGTCAGCCGGAGTTTCCTGCCCTCCCTTGCCGGTTCCGGCGCCGCGTGCGTCGAGGCCGACATCGGGGCAATGGACGACCGTGCGATCCTCGACCTGCTGGAGGGGGCCTTTCTTGCCGTCGCCGCCACGCCCGACGCCGCCCTGAATAACAGGGTCGGGCGCCTGGCGCGGGAGGCGGGCGTCCACTTCAACAACGCGCACGGGGAGACCGGCGACGTCCTGATCCCCTCGGTCCTCCGGGGGGAGCGCTACCTCCTCGCCGTCAGCACCGCGGGGACAAGCCCGGCCATCCCGCGGTTTCTCAGGGAACACCTGGAGGAGACCTTCCCCCACCTCGACGCGATGATCGGGGTCGAAGGGAGACTGCGCGAGGACCTCAAAAAGTCGGTGCCCACCCAGGAAGAGCGGAGCCGGATCCTCAGGGCCGTCCTCCGCGACCCCGACGCCTGGGCATGGCTTGCCGGCGGCGAAGAAGAGGCGTACCGCAAGATAAGGGAGCGATATATCAGTGGAAACATATCTCTATGCTGACCTGGCCATGGCCGGCCTCAACCACCACGCGGCCGGCCTCGCCGACCTCGAAGCGTTCAGGTTCGCCGACGAGGAGGCCTTTCTCACTGCAGCCAGGGAACGGTTCAAGGGCGTTTTCCTCCTCCAGACCTGCAACAGGATCGAGGTGCTCGTCCACGG
This sequence comes from Methanofollis sp., assembly GCF_028702905.1. Classification (NCBI taxonomy): domain Archaea; kingdom Methanobacteriati; phylum Methanobacteriota; class Methanomicrobia; order Methanomicrobiales; family Methanomicrobiaceae; genus Methanofollis; species Methanofollis sp. The sequence goes on along the minus strand of NZ_JAQVNX010000155.1, from coordinate 2,601 downwards.
GACCGCGGGGGACCTCGCCGACTTTCTCCACGACCTCGGGAGAGAAAGGTTCGAGGTCCGCGAAGGGGTGGACGTCCTCCGCCACCTCCTCCAGCTGGCCGCCGGTATCGACTCGATGATCATCGGCGAGGACCAGATCCTCGGCCAGATGAAACGCGCCTGGACGGCCTCACAGGCGGCCGGAACCAGCGACCATGTCATCGACCTCTGCATCAAGAAAGCCGTGCACGTCGGCGTCGAGGTGCGAAAGAGGACGAAGATCAACAGGGGCGCCGTCTCTATCGGTTCCGCGGCCGTCGCCCTCGCCGAAGAACTCTTCACGAGCCTCGAAGGCCGGCACATCCTCGTCATCGGCAGCGGCGAGATGGGGATGCTCGTCGCCCAGGCCCTCGCCGCGAAGGACCTGACCGCGATCTACGTGGCAAACCGGACGTATGAGAGGGCGGTCGTCCTCGCCGAGAAGATCGGGGGGAAGGCAGTCAACTTTGCCGAACTGAAGCGCTACATCACCCTCTCCGACGTTGTCATCACCTGCACCTCCGCGCCCCACCCGATCCTCACCCGGCCCCTCCTGGCCGAGGTGATGAAAGGGCGGTGCTGGCCCCTCGACGGCCACCCGCGTCCCCTCGTCGTCATCGACATCGCCCAGCCGCGGGACGTCGAGGAGGACGCCGGCGAGGTCGACGGCGTGAACCTGTACACCATCGACAACCTCCGCGACGTCAACGAGCACACCCTGGCCTCGCGGAAGGCCGAGGCGACACGCGCCCATGACTATATCGAATCCGAACTCGACCATTTCCTCACGATGCTCAACGCCGCCTCGGCCGACGACGCCCTGCGGGGCCTGTACACCTGGGCCGAGGCGATCCGCGTCAGGGAGCGCGACCGGGCCTGCGCCCGCCTCCAGGGGGGCGACGCCCAGACCGCGGCAATCATCGACGACCTGACGCGGGTGCTCGCAAAAAAACTCCTCCTCGACGCCACCTACTCCATACGGGCATGTGCGGAGCAGGGGCAGACCAGGGAGGCAGAATGGCTGGTGAAAGCAATCACCAGAGGTGACGGACTATGTTCCCGGAAAGACGACTGAGACGACTGAGAAAGAGAAACCTCCAACCTCTCTTCAGGGAGACGAGGATTGATGCAAGCGACCTTGTGATGCCGCTCTTCTTCGACGAGACGATCGAACAACCCGTGGCCATCACCTCGATGCCGGGCCAGTACCGGTACCCGGTCGGGGACGCAAAGAGCGTGGCAGAGAGACTGAATACAGCGGGGATCTCGGCGGTCCTCCTCTTCGGCGTCCCTGCGGAGAAGGACGCCGCCGCCCACTCGGCCTATGCCGAGCACGGCGGACTCCAGCAGGCAGTCGCCGCGATCAAGCGCGCCTGCCCGGAGATGGTGGTGATCACCGACGTCTGCGCCTGCGAGTACACCGACCACGGCCACTGCGGGATCATCGGCGAGACCTCGTCAGGGGAGATCGACCTCCTGAACGACCCCTCACTTGCCCTGATGCAGAAGATCGCAGTCTCGCACGCCCGTGCCGGCGCCGACATGGTCGCCCCCTCGTGCATGCTCGACGGGCAGGTCGGCGCGATCAGGGCGGCCCTCGACGCCGCAGGCTATACCGAGGTTCCGATCATGTCCTACTCCACGAAGTTTGCGAGCGCCTTCTACGGACCCTTCAGGGAGGCGGCGCACTCCGGCTACTCCTTCGGCGACCGGACCACCTACCAGATGGACCCGGCAAACGGCCGCGAGGCGCTCCTCGAATCGGAGATGGACGCGGACGAGGGGGCCGACATCCTGATGGTCAAACCGGCCTCCCTCTACCTCGACGTGCTGGCGAAGATCCGGGAGATCGGCCTCCCTGTCGCCGCCTACCAGGTCTCGGGCGAATACGCCCAGATCAAGGCCGCAGCCGAACGGGGCTGGCTCGACGAGAGACGGTGCGCCCTCGAAAGCCTCACCTGCATCAAGAGGGCAGGGGCCGACCTGATCATCACCTATTATGCAGAAGACGCGGCGAGGTGGCTCAGTGAAGAGCAGTGACCTCTTTGCACGGGCGCAGGGCCTGATGCCCGGCGGGGTCTCAAGCCCGGTGCGGGCGATCAAGCCGTACCCCTTCTACACGGCCGGTGCGCACGGGCCCTTCCTGCGGACGGTCGAGGGGCAGGACCTCGTCGACTGCTGCCTCGGGTACGGCCCCCTCATCCTCGGCCACGCCCACGAGGCGGTACGGCAGGCGATCGAGGCGCAGCTTGCAGAAGGCTGGCTCTACGGCACCCCCTGCCCGCACGAGATCGCCCTTGCAGAAAGGATCTCCGCCGACCACCCCTCCATCGAGATGGTCCGCTTCGTCTCCAGCGGGTCCGAGGCGACGATGGCCGCGATCAGGCTCGCCCGCGCCGCCACAGGTAAGCCCGACATCGTGAAGATCGAGGGCGGATTCCACGGCGCCCACGACGCCGTGCTCGTGCAGGCCGGGTCGGGGGCGACGACCATGGGCGTCCCCGACTCGGCAGGCGTCGTCGCCGACCTGGTGCGCCACACGAGACAGGTGGCGTACAACAATCCCGCGGCCCTCGACGCTGT
>NZ_JAQVNX010000154.1 GCF_028702905.1 Methanofollis sp. | reverse complement strand
GCAGCGCCTCTTTTTTCTCCTTCTCGTGCTCGGCGACAAGGGCGTTCCAGTCCTCCATGGCCGCCGCAAAATCCTCCTCGTCGGCGACCCCGATCTTACCCTGCACGACGAGTCCGATCGCGCCGGCCGGCACCAGAGGGAGGGAGGCTGCAAGGGCGGCGGCGATCAGGTGAGGGTCCTGCTCGTCGAGAGAGGCGCCCGGCACGACCACCGCCGTAACCTGCAAAGCCGCCACCTCGCGCACCACGCTCCGGCCCCATCCTCCGGTCGTCCCGACCGAGACGACGTCGCCCTCGTTGACGCCGAGGTCGGCAAGAAGCCCGCCGACCGCGTCGTGGGTGAGGGAGGTGATCGCCTTCACCGGCACCTGCCCCTCGCCGATCTGGAGTTCTTCCACCCTTTTCATCTGCTCGATCCGCTTCATCAGTCTTTTGTTTCGCTTCTCCTCTTTGCGGAGCAATTTCCTGAGGTTCTTTATGATCGCGTCCCTCTTTGTGATCTCGATGTCCCTCTGGAGTTCACGACCGCGATCAGATCGTTCCCTCCTGATCTGCCTCTTCAGCCGGGCGATCTCCCCGTCCTTCTCTGCAATCCCCCCTTCGATTTCCTGTACGAACTCCTTCAGACGCTTTGCCGTCCGGTCGAGCTGGAGGAGTCGTTCGTCGCGCTCGTCCCGCTCCGGTTCCGCCTGGGCCTCCTCAGCCGTCGGCTTCTCCTCGGGCGCGGGCGGACGACCAGAGAGTTCGGCGAGCACCACCTCGATCGACTTCCCCCGCAGGACGCCTGCCCGAACATCGTCCAGGTCGAAACCTGGCGGCACCCTCTTTGCGATGTTCAGGAACTTGTTTTTGTTCGACCTATAGGCGTCCAGGGCCGCGGAAAGAGCGTCCCTCTCATGAGGGTTCGCATAACCGGTCCCGACCGTCATCTCCACCTTGCCCTCCACGCTCCGGTCCTGCGGAGGCACGTACGCGATCGCGTTGAAGGCCCGCCGCACCTTTTCCACGGTGTCAGGCATCGGCGTGACGTCAGAGGCGATGATCAGGGGTTTGCCCACTCCGCGGAGGTGCTCGATGATATCGGCCGTCCCCATCTGGCGGGAGGAGTAGAGGTCCACCACCTCGCCGTCGAGGTCAACCGCCCCGATCCCGGTCGTCGTCCCGGGGTCGATCCCGACAATAAGGGATTTCCTCTTTCTCGTGATGGGCCGGTACCTGATCCGGTCGAGTTTCTTTCCCTCGACCCGCACCTGGGCGTCGGCGCCGGTGTAGCCCCTGACCGGGATCGCCTCCCGCGGCGCATGGACCGAGAAGTCAACCCTGGAAAAACCGCCGAAGGCAAGACGCTCGCTCTTTTCGTAGCGCAGGCCCGCGGCCACGAGGTGCCCCTCCACCTTGCGGGCCTTCTCCCGCACCGCCCCGTGGATCTTGCGCACGTATCGGTTCTGGCTCCACCCGCCCCTCCCAGGAGACCGGTGGCGGGAGACAACGATATCGGTCGTGTTCTCGAAGGCGATCACCGCGGCGCCGCCGCCGAGATAGGCGATCCGCGCCGCCGCCCCGGCCTCGGCAAAGGGGTCGGTCTTCTCGGTCACGATGTTGTACCTGGCCGCCACCTTCTGGAGGGTCTCTTTCCGCTCGCCGCCCGTCACCTGCACGAGCACCGTCCGCGTCGGGAGAGTCTGCATGAAGGTGACGAGGTCGTGCTGGTCTGTGGCGAGTTCCTGCACAGAGTCGGTGGCAAGGATATCGGGCTCTTCCGAGGCGATGAGCCGGGAAAGCCTGAACGCCGTCACCGACGAAGTCGAGGCAACCGTCCCGTCCTGGAGGACGACCAGAGCGTACAGCGGCCGCCGGGTTCTCGACCGCACCGAACCTCTGATGACATCGATCCCGAAGACCTTCACCTGACCACCACTCCCACCGCCTCCTCGGTGGGATAGTCTATCCTGTACTTCCGCCTGAAAAACCTGAGCACGTTCTCGATATCGCGCCGCAGAATGACGTCGGCATTCGGGTGGTCGGTCTCGATCCACTGGGGCCAGTCGATGAGCCAGACCTGACTCTCGTCGACCATCACGTTGTACTCCGAGAGGTCCCCATGGATGATCCCCTTTGCATAGGCGCGGCCGACGTTCTCCAGAATCTCGTCGAGCACGGGCCGCGGCTTATCAAGGGTGCACCTGTTCAGGTTCACCCCCGGGATCTGCGACATCACGACGACATGGCGGGAGCGGTCGATCGGCAGCGGCACCGAGACCTCTGGAGAGAGACGCTGGAGGGCGGCAAACTCCTGCTCGGCCGAACGCGCCGAGGCGAAGATCCAGGGACAGTGCCCTGCCTCTGGCATGTAGCCCCGCTCTTTCCGCACCGCCTGGAAGGACTGCTGCCCCACATGGTGAAACTTCAGGACGACCGGGCCGAGGCCGAGGGCCTCGTAGACCTCCGACTCTTTCCCGACACCGAGAAGGCTGCCGAGGGCCGTGACCGTCCCCTTTTTCGTGAGGGTGTGGAGGGCGACGGCGTCGTATCCCCCGAAGATCAGGGCGTAGCCCGGGTATGGGACAGCATCATAGCGGACCATGTTCCACTCGATGAGGTTCTGGAGGCGATATTCAAGTTCAGAGTCGGAGAGCTTCGTCGACGCCTTCAGGACGTCCAGGGGCACCCACTCGTAGCGCTGCATGAGTCGCTCAAGGGACATGAGGACGCGAAGGTCGTATTTATGGAGCGCCCTGACGCGCTCTGGAGAAACTGGCATGGATACTACAGATTATATCAGGTGGCGGGATAAAAGGTGATGGGGTCAGGGCAATGGAATGCACAAAGTGCAGGAGGGACGCCGTCATCTTCCAGCGCTATTCAGGGCTCAGACTCTGCCGTGATCATTTCGTCGCCGATGTGGAGGCGAAGGCAAAGCGGGAGATCAGGCGGCAACACTGGCTTGCCACGGGAGATGTCATCGCCGTTCTCCTCTGCGGCGACCTCTCGTCGGTGGCTCTGCTCGGATTTCTGGTGAAGGTCTTTGGAAAGAGGCCAGACATCTCGATCCTCGCTCTCGTCCCTGAGGACGGAAACAAAACCTGCAGGCAGGTCGCCGTCGACCTCGGCGTGGCCTGCCATGAGGTGACCGGAGGTCGGGACCCGGACGGGATCGTGCAGGGCCTCGGGGCGACGAAGTTCGCCGTCGGGACGGCCCTGGACGATATCGCCCTCGATGTGCTGGCGACGGTGCTGGAGGGACATGCCGACCGTCTGGCCGGGCCCCGGGAGACTGGAACGTCTCCCCTCTCCAGGATCGCTCCGTTTTCAGTCATCCCTGCAGAGGAGGTCGCCCTGTATGCACGCCTCACTCTGGAGCATCTTCCAGAGACTCCTTCCCCGGTCGTCGACGATCGCAGGGCCGATATACGGGCCCTCCTCGACGAATACGCCGCAGGACACCCGGCGACGAAGTTCGCCCTCAAGAACCTGAAGGACGAACTCGCCGGGATCTGTGGGGAGGGAGAAAGAATACGATGAAAAGACCGGTCACCCTCTGGCGGCAGGTCACGGCCATGCCGAGGGCCAGGATCGTCTTTTTCCTCGGTCTCCTGGCGGCTTACCTCTTCATCTTCACCGCACTCT
>NZ_JAQVNX010000153.1 GCF_028702905.1 Methanofollis sp. | reverse complement strand
TGAAGGGATGTGGCCGGGACTGGTCGCGGCCGCGGCAGGACTGATCGTCTATATTCTCTCGTGCATGTCCGTGTACAACCCTGCATGGGAGACGGTGGGCAGGATATGGGCCAGAGACACCCGCCCGGTAAAATCGTCTCTATAGAATATAGTGAAACCCATAAAACCTTTCGAGAAGTCTTATCCTTCTGGGAGAACCCCTGGAAGATGATGACGGGAGAGGGGCAGGGGTCCTCGATTGCCCGGAGTACACCCCGAGACCCGTCATCCGGGATAGTATGACGGACGCTCTTTCTTTCCTGCACTGTGGGGCTCTGCTCCCATCCGGGGAGCACCCGCCCTCTTCCTTGAGCGGCGACCGCCCCCCCGTGATAGAACCCGATACCCGGACGCTCCTTTTCACGCGCCGGGTCGCCAGATCCGAGGCGCTCGACACAGTGCTGGCCTGGTGGGGCGGGATGTTGATGGCCGGGGACCTGGAGGACCGGGCACGGGTCATCGAGTGCCGGCTGAAATATGTTCCTTTCTGGAGACTCACAGCCTGTGTCAGAGGCCATGTGGAGGGCTACAGGATCGAATATGACGAAAATTTACGTAGGAAAATACCCCTGGAGGTGGCCCTCGACAGGAATTTCGTCTGGACATGTGCCGCCTGTGATACGAGCGCACTCGGGGTCCCCTATCTCAGAAATCTGGTCGGCGAGACGGTGCCCTCCGATATCTTCACCGGGCAGGTTACCGTCCCGGAGGCAGATGGCGTCGCGGCAGGGAAGAGAGCCGTGGAGCGCGGGGCGCTGAGAGACTCCGGCATCCCCCACATCACCGGGCACAGGGTCTATCTCTGGCATCCGGAGAGCACTCTCCTCGTCTACCCCTTCTGGCTGGTGCGGTATCTCTATGCCGACCGCACCTATTTCGCCACTGTCGACGGGGTGACCGGCGACCTCGTCGCCGGCCGTGCACCCGGCAGTCTCTTCTGGCGGGTCTGTGCGTTCGTCGCCGCCACGGCCGTCAGCATCTTTGCGGTTGTGGTGCTGGTCGTTCTGCTGAGCAGATTGTTTTTTCATGATCCCGGCACTGCTTCCGATGTTGACCTGTTTCTCCTCCTTATTTTCATGCCCCTGGTCATGCTGCATGGCTGGGGCCTGGTCCTCGAAGCCTTCGCCTTCGCCCGCCATGGTGCCGAGATCTCCACCGGCGACGTCCGTGGCGGGTACGGGCATCCCCCGGAATATCGGCCTGCAGAGCGCGACAACCTGGCTGCCGCTATCTTTCTTGAATATCTCTTCATGGTCACCGGGGGCCTGGTCTTCTACTATGGGGGGATGTGGGCGGGACTGGTCGTGGCCGCGGCAGGATGTATCGCCTATATCCTCTCATGCACGTCCTGGTACAACCCTGCATGGGAGACAGAGGGCAGGCGCCGGGGCAGGGATACGTGTCCTGTGGAGGGGAGAGAGGAGTGGTGACGGGGATCGTTTTTCTGCTCTCTTTCCTGGCCGGCATGACGTCGCAGCCGCCACCAGAGGTCAGGTTCAGGAATGTCCTCGACCGTGCAGAGGCGGTCGAGGTGCTGCGGGACTGGTGGCAGGACGGCCCGAAGGCACGCGGTCTTGAAAAGGAGGGTTTCGTCATCGGGTGCACTGCATACCATGTGCCGTTCTGGAGCACGACATGGGAGATAACCGTCTATGTCGATGTCTCTCTTGAAGACACATTCAGGCGGTCGCCGGTCAAGGTCGTCTCTACGCAGTCCCTCGCCTCGACCGATGCTGCCTGCGATGCCGGCACGTTCGAGGTCTCCTTCCTGCCCGATCTCAGGGGCGAGGCGGTGTCCCAGACGAGGGGTCTGGTACGGGAACTCGATGCGACTGTCCCGGAAAGTGAGAGCCTGGCCAGGCAGAAAACAATGATTGAAAAGAGTGTCGCCGGAATGATCGATGAGAAGCACCGGAACTCCCCCAGACACATCAACGCCCGCCTCCGGGAGTGCACGCTTATCTCGTACCCCCTCTGGCTGGTGCGCTACTCCTATGGAGACCGTACCTACCAGGCCACCATCGACGGCGTCACCGGGGAGGTGCTCGCCGGTACGGCGCCGGGAGATCTGAGGACACGCTGCTGCACCGGCGTCGGGGTGTTCCTCGTCTGTGCCGTGGGTGCGACGGTCTGGCTCTGGATCCTGCGTCATCTCGGCTGGGGCGGTGCCCTGATGCTGGGGAGTTGGGTCTTTCTCTTCTGCCTGGGGATTGTGGGGTGGAAGTACTCGTTTCTCCGGTACGGCTCGGTGATCGTCAGTGGGCAGGCCGAAGGGGGGTACAGGTACGACGAAGGCCCGCCGTCACCACTCCGGCCAGCTCCTCCCTGAATGCCTCACACCCCTCCACCGTCGCCAGGGGGTGGGCGAGGCTGATCGACCTGATGAGGAGGGGGACTTTCCTGCCCGAGACGTCGTAGAGATAGTCCTGCGGCGCCGTCACTCCGGTGTCCGGGTACAGGAGTATCCCGGCCTCTGCCGGGAGCATGGCCACATAGGCGAACATCTGGTACGCGTCGGCCTGGGAGACGCCGGAGGTCGGATCTGTCCTGTCGAGGAGTTTGTACTTCGTGTCGACGACCACCGCCCCTCCCGCCCCGCGGGCGACGATGTCCGGGATGAGGGCGAAGGCATGGCCGCCGCCCGCCCTCTCCACCAGGTGGCCGATCCTCTCCTGCGCCGCCACCTCCATCTCCTGCCCGAAGAAGAAGGGAGGGTCCTCCCTGATCACCGCCGCGACAAACTCCTCGAAGAGTTTCTCCATCGGGACCAGAAAGGAGAAGGTCTCGATGTCGGAGGCCTGGAGGGTGAGGGTGGCGCCGGCGAGGAAGATGCGGCAGACCCTGATGAAGGGCTCGAAGGCGCGGTTCAGGCGGGTGAAGGCGATGGTGTCCACCTCGGCGACGGTGACGGGGACGAGTTTCACCGCGTCGAGGAGGTCGGTGATCGCCCTGAGGGTTCTGACTGTCTCGTCGCGGTGGGAGGTCCGGGCCATCAGGTGGCAGGTGTACTTCAGCGTCCTGTTCAGGAGAGTGTCCACCGAGTACGCGTGGAAGGTGCAGGGGATGATGTGGAGGCGTGCCGGGTTCGTGTAGGCCCTGATATCGATCCGCCCGCGGACGAAGCGGAGTTCCTCGTCCTGCCGCGTGTACTCCCGCCTCTGCGTCGTCTTCAGGAGACGGGAGAGGTGCTTTGCAAAGAGGAAGATGAAGACCTCGAAGAGGTCGGTCTGGTCGAGGTCGAGGCCGGCGAGGTCCATGTCCCTGACGGAGAGCCTCTCCGTGCAGGCGAGCATGGTGAGGAGGTTGCCGGCGATGACGGTCCTGTGCCTCAGGTAGGCGTCGCCGCCGAAGAGTTTTGGCAGGATCTCCAGGGTGATGCCGCCGGCCTTCACGACGCCGACGAGGTTCAGGGGCTTTATCGTGTCCCGCCCGATCGCGAGGAAGGGCCGGGCGGCGTTCAGGGCGTCCAGGGCCGCCAGCGTCTCCTCGGTCAGGCTGAGGACGTCCCCGTCCCATGCGTCCGTCCCGCCGACCTTGTAGGGACAGGCCTGGAACTCGAAGAGCGTCGCGGTGGCGGTCATGTGAGGTTCTCGGAGAGCGC
>NZ_JAQVNX010000152.1 GCF_028702905.1 Methanofollis sp. | reverse complement strand
AGGGAGATGCGCATGCCGCGGCCCCGGACGAACGCCCCTATCCCGGCGAACTCCTCCGCGAAGATCGCCGGCCAGTCGAGGGCGTTCACCGGGTGGGAGGCGAAGGGGACGAGGTCCGAGGTGACCCTGAAGAAGAGGAGGCCGTGTTCGGCGTTGAAGATGAGGATCCGCGAGAGGCAGGAGAGGTTCTCCGCCACTGTCGAGAGGAACCTCTCCTCGCTCCAGGACTTCAACCTGAAGGTGCGGGCCGAGGTGCACCCGATGGCGGTGTTCATGCAGGGGTACCCGATCCGCATCAGGGCATGGGGTGGGTGGGTGCGCTCATAACCCTGTCGGCCGCCAGCCGCGGGTCGTCGTGCGCGACCCGGCGCGCGATGAGGGCCGACCTCTCCCTGTCCATGAAGAGGAGCATGACGTCGATGTCTGTCGGGGCCGTGGCCGCAAGGAAAGATCCGAATGCGGCGGGGTCGACCGAGGGCGGGTGCGGCGTGTCCCGGTCGAGGGAACCGTAGAAGACGATCGGCACGCCGTCCTCCTTCCTCCATGTGCGGGCGCACTCCCTGACGGCCTCGCCGGGGTCTCCCCCGGCCTGGTGGCGGTCGTAGGCCACGGGCACGCCGCATGCCCGGCCGATGGCCCGGCAGTCTTCGACCGTGTGGAAGCGGTCGTTTCTGATGACAAGACGCCTGGCCACCGCGTCGGGGAGGCTGTCATACTCCCGGCAGAACTCGTCAGCATCGCCCCTGCCGTAGCTCCTGATCGGGATCTTTGCCGTCGTGTCGAGGCCCATGGCGTCGAGGAGGGAGGCGAGGTGGACGAGGTCGGCGGCCCGCCTCTCCGGGGTGAGGGCAGGCCCGGCAGGGCATGTTGCGATCCGCATGCCCTTCTCCCTCACATAGGCCCCGACGGCCGCAAGGCACTCCGCATACGCGGCTGTCCTGTGCGGGACGGCCCGCGGACTGATCGCGAAGAAGGAGAGGTCGGCCTTTTCATTGAACTCCAGGGTCCTTGCCAGGCAGGCAAGGTTCTCGACGACCGCGGCGTCCACCTCCTCCGCCGGGGCCTGGCGGCGGTCGGGGAGCAGACCTGTCATTGGCCCGAGGGTCAGGTTGGCGCAGGGATACCCGATTTTCATCGCATCTCCGTGGTTCAGGGACTATATATCTCTGGCGAAATTGACCTGCCCATGCTCTATCTTTGCGGCAACACCCGGCCGTCCGTTGAGGGGAAGAATTTCGGGGGTTATTTTCTGTGGAGGCCCGCCATGATGTCCCTGAGCGGTGTACGGGGGGGTTTCTTTTCTCTGTCTGCCTCTCGTGCATGGTTTGCCTTCCCTTTTGCCAGGGCGATCTCGACGTATTTCTCCAGTTGCCTGATGCCCTTTTCAAGGTCTCCTGTCTCTTCGCCGGCGATCCCTGCCTGCAGTTTGAAGAAGTAGAGATCGGTTTCAAGTTCTTTCCGGACATTGTCGGCCATATCGTCCGATATCGCCATTTTTTTATATTCCGTGCACCTTTCAAGCCACTCTGATGAAAAAGTCTCGAACCGTGATTTAATGGATTGAGCCATCCCGTCTCCTCATACAGAGTAATAAATTTTGCAGGCACTATTTATGCGCTTGTATATCGCGCCGGACAATCGCCCCACATATGGCGGTCTCTTCCCGTCTCCGGCGATCGTCCCCCGGCGGTACCGGGCCGGGGACCTCTTTTCTCTCAGACTGATACCCTTAATACTCCCCGATAAAAAAGATATATAGCGATTTCACCCGGCCGCGCCGTGCGGCCGGGCCAACCCTGCACCCGGGAATGGTATCATGAGCGATTCACAGATCAGTTTTGATGAGGCAAAACTCACGAAATACCGCGAACTTCAGGAGGCCGGACTCACCCTGTACCCGGCCCACTATGAGCGGAAGCAGACCCTCGGCGAGATCAAGGAAACTTTTGCGGAGATCGGCCACGACCAGAGCGAAGAGGAGGTCGTGACGGCCGGGAGGATCTACGCCCTCCGTCACCACGGCAAGACGATCTTCGTCGACATCGGCGACGCCTCGGCCCGCATGCAACTCTATGTGCGGAAGGACGACGTCGGCGACGAGCCCTTCGAGTTCATCAAGAAGTACCTGGACGCGGGCGACATCATCGGCGCAACAGGCCATGTCTTCAGGACAAAGATGGGCGAGATCACCGTCTGGGTCAGCCGCTTCGACCTCCTCACCAAGTCGGTCTGCCCGATGCCGGAGAAGTTCCACGGGCTCAAGAACACCGAGCAGCGGTACCGCCACCGGTACCTCGACCTGATCATGAACGAGGAGTCGCGGCAGACCTTCCGCACCCGGAGCCATGCCATCGCCGGTCTGCGGAACTTCCTCAATGGACGGGGCTTCATGGAGTTCGAGACCCCGACACTCCAGTCCGTCTATGGCGGCGCCAATGCCCGGCCCTTCATCACCTACCACAACGCCCTGGAGCAGCAACTCTTCCTCCGCATCGCCCCGGAACTCTACCTGAAGAGGCTTGTCGTCGGCGGCTTCGAGAAGGTCTACGAGATCGCGAAGAACTTCAGGAACGAGGACATCGACACCCACCACAACCCTGAGTTCTCGATGGTGGAGATCTATGCCGCCTACCATGACTACGAGGACATGATGAACCTCACCGAGGAGGTCATCACCCACCTTGTCGAGAGCGCTCTCGGCACGACGACGGTCACCTTCGCGGGCAACGAGATCTCCTTTGCCCGGCCGTGGAGGAGGCTCAGCATGGAGGACGCGGTGAAGGAGTACGGCGGCATCGACGTCTATGCGACGCCTCTCGACGAACTCGCCAGGATTGCCGAAAAAGAGGGCGTGGAGAAGTGCGAGACGGCACAGACCCACGGCGACTACCTCCCTCTCTTCTTCGACCACTACTGCGAGGAGAAACTCATCCAGCCGACTTTCATCTACGACTTCCCGGTCGAGAACTCGCCGCTGGCGAAGCGCCACCGCTCGAAGCCCGGCTTCACCGAGCGTTTCGAGCTCTTCGTGAACGGCATGGAGCTTGCGAACGGCTTCTCCGAGCTGAACGACCCCCTCGACCAGAAGCAGCGTTTCGAGGAGCAGGACGCAAAGCGCCGCCTCGGCGACCTTGAGGCGCAGATGATCGACTACGACTTCGTCAACGCCCTCGGCTACGGCATGCCCCCGACCGGCGGTGTCGGCATCGGTATCGACCGCCTGGTCATGCTCATCACCGGCAACGACTCCATCAAGGAAGTGATCCTCTTCCCGTCGATGCGGACGATCGCGACGCAGGGCGGAGAGGACGAGGCCGAAGAGTCGGACGAGCCCGAAGAGAAGCAGGAGTAACGCTCCCGAAGACGGCCCCCGCGGGAGGGGCCGGTCCTCTTTTTTTGATCCTGCTGGCACGGCATGCGAGGGCGAGAGCGGGGGCTGTCGGGTTCTTCGGGACCGTGTCCGGCAGGTGTTCCTGCGCCATACCATGTGTCCTGCCGACGCTCTCCTCCGGGGGACTACCGCCCCCGTCAGCGAAAACCTTCGGTTTTCTCGAACTCGCTGGCGCTCGTTTCCCCCGGTGCAGGATAGGCGGAGGGATGGCAATCTCCCACTCAGGATCTCTGCTCTGTCTTCCCCGGCCCTATCCTAATGTGGGGTCTGGGGGCGATAGCCCCCGGTGAGCCGCG
>NZ_JAQVNX010000151.1 GCF_028702905.1 Methanofollis sp. | reverse complement strand
CTCTCTTTCGCCGAGGGCGAGGAGTGCGAACCCGGAGAGTCCCTCCGGAGAGTCTGCCTCAAAGACCAGGTTGCCTGCACTGTCCGTCCCGGCCGGCCGCGTCTCCAGGAATGCGACCGTCCCGTTGTCGGCAATATGCGCGATGTGAACCGCACCGGCACCCCCGTGCTCCTCCACCCATGCAGGGGGAACAGAGATCCGGATAGTGGCGCCGAGGATGTCCTCCCTGTTGGCGATGCCGGTCTTCTCCACCTGCATCACGCAGGCCACCGCGCGAATGACCTTTTCTTCATCGACTGCGAGGAGGGCAATCGCCGACTGTGCCGCCGGCGCGAGTCCGGGGACATAGGTCACGTTCACCCCTGCCTCGGCGGGCACGCCCCTGAGCGAGAGGCTGATCTTTCCTTTTACATCCCCGACCCCCTCGCGTGTTCCGGTGACAGGGTCCAGTTCCGCGGTGACGCTCCTGATAAAGCCGGTTGCGACACCGTTCGTCTCCGTGATGTCGCCGGTCAGCACGGTCATCAGGAGGCCTGGGCGCTCGATGATGATGCGGTCTCCCTGTACCGTCACTCGCACGCCTTTCTGTTCGGCACTCGTATTGACCGTGATCCGAGACCTGCCACCTTCCGTGGTGATGGAAACGCCTGCCGGGAGGCCGAGCGATATCCCTGGCCCTGTGGCCGTCCCGAGGCCGGGCGTCGTGCCCCTGCTGGCGGCACCCGAACTCCCGCCGTCCGAACTCCCGCTCCCGAAGACAACCCTGAGATAGATGGGATCTTTTGATGTCGCCGGCGTGTCGCTCATGCTCTCGCTGTAGTAGAAGACGACTTTATCGCCGTTCTGCACATGGTGGGAGTTGGCCCCGACGGCCGGGGAGACCCCGTTGACCTGGTACATCCACCCGGCCATCCCCTCTCCTGCTCTGCCATTGACGGACGTGAGGTACAGGGTGCCGTAGGCGGCGTACCATGTGTCTTTCACTCCGTATGAGGTGCCGGAGGCGTCGAGCGCGCCGAGTGCTGTCCTGCGGTCGACGGCATAGGGCTTCCCGCTCTCTGCGGTCACGTTGAAGGTGCCCGGCCCCAGGGCCACGTCTCTCCAGGCGATCGAATCGCCCCCGCCGCCCCCGCTGTCGCCCCCTCCGGTCTTGGAGATGGCGACCGACCGTGTGACCGTTTCATCGCCTGCAGTGGCGGTGACGGTGAGGGTGCCGGTGGTGTGCGGGATGTATCTGATTGTTCTTCCCTGTGCGAAGATCGGGGTGCCGTCGTTCTCCTGGAAGATGACGAATGTCTCCTCGTCACAGGTGACGGTCACCGGCGATCCTGCCGTGTTCCCCGCGACATCTGTGGTCAGGGCTGCGGCCGGCAGGGTGCAGGCAATCGTCAGCAGCAGACAGAGCAAGGTCAGGCGACGGTGCATTCAGAACCTCCGCTGCGGGAGATAAGGCCGGCCGGATAGTCGTCCAGAAGGTAGATGCCGGCATAGAGGGTGTAGGTGCCGGTATTTGCCCTGGCCGGGACTGCGACGATCACCGGGATATGGATAGTCTCTCCGGCGTCCAGCAGGACGGTGCCGGTTCCGGCGATCGCGTCGCCGCCCGCGTTCGTCCCGCTCACGACGACGACGTACCAGCCGCTCTCGCTTGCCGTGACGTTGACCTTTGCGAGGACGGACCCGCCGCGCGTCCCGTCGGTGAGTGCGAGGGTACTGTCTGTCTCTGTGATGGTGACGCCGATGGTGATGATATAGGCGGCCTCATCGACGAGGGGCGCATAGGTGGCAGGATCGGTGGGACAGTAGTAGAAGGTGAGTTCGTCGCCCTCTGCAAGGTCGTTTGCGCCGAGCCCGGCTTTGGCCGGGGCATCGTTGACGAAGATCGTCCATGACTTCGCATTCGGCTGCGTCCAGACCTCGTTGGCGATGCCGTCGATGTCTTCGAGGAGGAAGGAACTGTACGGGGAGTACCATGCGTCCGAGGCGTTGAAGGTGAACCCTCCGTCCGTTGCGGCGGCGTCGAGTGCGCCGAGGTCGGTGGTGCGGTTGATCGCATAGGACGCCGAGGCGTTGTTCGAGGGGACGAAGGCGAAGGTGGTGTTCGGGAGTGCGACGGTGCCGTCCCAGATGACCTCGGGCTCTGCTGCGCCTTCGCCGAAGGCATAGAGATGGTTGTCTTCGGCCCCGATGTACAGGACCCCATCAGAGACCGCGGGCGAAGAGGCATAGAACGCGGCAAAGGTGCCGTCTCCAGGAGACTCAAGGGTATGGGACCAGACCTCTTCGCCGTCGTCGGCGTTCATTGCATAGAGGGTTCCGGCCTCCTCATTTGTCCCGAAATAGACAATCCCGCCTGCGATCACGGGGGAGACGGTGACCTGGGCGGACCTGAATGCCCAGCGCTCCGCCCCTGTGGCGGCGTCCAGGCAGTGAAGGCCGTCTTTTGCACCGACGTAGATTTTGTCGCTGCAGAATGCAGGGGAAGATGAGGTTCCCTGGAGGGATCTATTCCAGAGCTCTTCTCCTGTGTCTCTGTCAAAGGCATAGGTCCTGAGGGCCCCGGTACAGAAGAGCGTGCTGTCGCTCAGACAGGGTGTCGAGAGGATGACGTCCCGGACAGAGGTGTTCCAGACCTCTTTCTGCAGAGCGGGGTCAACGCAGAAGAGGGCGGTCATGTTCGAGCAGTAGACCTTTCCGTCCGCGGCTGTCGCCGAGGCGAAGTACGCGGCTTTGCCGCCGGCTGCATATGACCAGGTTTCAGCACCGGCCAGGCTGAACTCGTGGAGCGCGCCGTCCGATGCCGAAAGGACGTAGACCTTCCCATCGTAGACGAGCGGCGATGAGGAGAGGCCGAAATATCCGGTTTCGTCGATCTGATCGCTCGACCAGAGGGTGGCCCCCGTCTCTTCGTCGATGCAGTAGAGCTTTCCGTCTGTCCCGCCGAGATAGACCTGCCCATCGGCGACGGCCACCCCGGAGACGGAGCCGACCGCCTGCCCCCCGAGTTCGTTGGTCCAGAGTTCCCTGCCTGTGGCCGCATCATAGCAGACCAGTCCCATAGGCTCGTTGTCGGTGAAGTTCATGTCGGCCCAGGTCGGGACAAAGACCTTTCCGGCATGGACCGCGGGTGAACCGTCGGCGTACTCGGCGGTCTCTGCCACCCAGAGGGTGGTGTCTGTCAGGGGTCCGGCGGAGAGTGCGGCCCCTGTCCGCGCGGTGTCCGCGTGGAACATCGGGTAGTCGGCCGCAACGGGCGCGGCCAGCAGCATCAGGAATATGCAGCATATCCCTATACCATAGAAATTATCAATCATTCAGATCTCCTCAAATATATCGGATTTATCTCAAATATAGTTTATAAAATATCTTGGTCTTATATCAAATAAATTGTGGTTTTCGCGGCACCAATGGGCATACGCGCTTTCCACTCACCGGGAAACAGATCTCAGGAAGTGAAGCCGGGTTTTACCTGATGCAGGAGGCAGAAAAATAGCGAATGCCGGTGATGCCGCCTTATCGGAGGGACAAAACCAAGACGTGCCGGTCTGCCAGCGTATATGCCGGGTTGATTATGGGACGTGCCGCCGTCGCTTGAGTAAATTTATTTGCTTTAAGATAACATAATTTGATGACTGCTTCATGCAAAGAAAGAACTGGACGATACTGATTCCCCTGTTCCTTTTCCTTCTCCTGAGTATCGTCCTGTC
>NZ_JAQVNX010000150.1 GCF_028702905.1 Methanofollis sp. | reverse complement strand
CCCCTGCACAACGAGATCAACGCAAAAACCCTGAATACCCTTCTTAACGACATCTCCAGCCAGACAAACATTCCCAAAGAAAAATTACTGGAGATGCTTCGATAATCCGGCCCTTTTATGGTTGAGTGACGGAGCCACGCTGGATCCCGGTTCCGGCCGGGGAGAAAGAATCTTTTCCTGCGGTGGGGATCTTTCGCGCGCTCATCCGAAAAATGGGAGTTTCCGGAACGATTCTGTTTCGAAACGTTATTGTAACGAACCGTCCCGGCGAAGGTACCCGCCGCCTTTCCGGAACCGGTTCGGCGTGTACGCCGCCTGGAAATGTCCTTTTCGTTCTATATCCGATTATCATTTCCCGATGGATATGGTATATCTTCACTCTGTGAGCATGGTTCTCTCAAGTCCGCTATTTATTCAAAAAACCGTGTTTTCTCATAGAATCGTTCGACTCCCTTCAGGATGACATGGTTCTTTACGATCTCCTGGATCAGCAGATTCTCCGGGGCCCAGGATCCTATCTTCACACTGAGCCGCAGGTGAGCTCGTTCCAGATCTTGCTTCACCATTCTGTCGTCCGTCTCAATGTAGAGATCGACATCGCTCTTCCGATCCGCGGTCCCCTTCGCATAACTGCCGAAGATTACGGCAAGCGGGATCTCTTCTCTCTCCTGAATCGCCCTGATGACGGACCGAAGATGGGGGGCCTCTTCGACCAGGTCTCCGAGCGCGTACCACTCCGCCACATAGGCATGCAACCGTGCCTCAACGGTCTTTTTCAGGAAGTAAACCCTGTTCTTCCCCTCTATCCTGAAGTCGACGACATTCC
Organism: Methanofollis sp.; assembly: GCF_028702905.1. Classification (NCBI taxonomy): domain Archaea; kingdom Methanobacteriati; phylum Methanobacteriota; class Methanomicrobia; order Methanomicrobiales; family Methanomicrobiaceae; genus Methanofollis; species Methanofollis sp. The sequence goes on along the minus strand of NZ_JAQVNX010000150.1, from coordinate 2,900 downwards.
CGTCTAAGAGATCCTTAAGTTTCCGTAGCACGGTGGTGTGCGAGACGCCCAGATCCTTTGCGAGTTTGCGGGGGTGTGAGTCGCCCTTGAGCAGGAGAGCAACGATCCGGGTGGATACATTTTGTTCCACATGGAACATATTTCGACCGATGGGTGAAGAAGGTTCCGCCACCTGGTCGGAATGTGCTGAAGCCGGCTCCGCTCGCAACTTCTCTCACCTGCACGCCTGAGCACCGCCACCACCCTGGCGCTCACGTGGCCTTCGCACTTCCGGTTCACACAGTAGAAAGAACGTATATTCATCGATGCACAAACCCCTGCGTCTCTGGTGTGATGGGTGCCGGAGCCCGGAGCGCGTCATCCCGGGAACCTGACGAAACCTATTTGAGGTGGCCACGATTATTATATCATATCCTGGGTGGAGTGACAATGGCAACACCAATCGAACTTGGGCTTACCCTTGAGGGCGAAGATGCCCGGCGTTTCCATGAGTACATGGAGAGGCCCACCTATACCGAAGACGCGCGGAAACTGATCCGGTTTGCGGCGCACAGAGCGCAAAAGCAGCGCCTGTGAAGATATGCCTCTCCCGGAACTCCATTTTTTACCACTCTCCGGGGATCTGGATGTATCAGCCTTCAGGTGTGGTCATGCCGATCTGGATGAGTTCTTGATCGAGGACTCGAAGGTATATCAGGAAGAGCGGCTGTCGGTAACCCATCTTGCGTATATCGACTCTGAATTGGTCGGATTTTTCACCCTCGTCACCGACTGCATCGATGTCAAGCAGGTAGCCCCGGAGGATGGGAAACGGGGGTATCCTTACCGGAAATACCCGGCTCTCAAGATCGCCCGACTGGCAACCTCCTCAAAATATCAACGGATCGGTATCGGGTTTCTGATGCTTGGTGAGGTTCTGGCACTCACAATGAATATATCAAAATATGTCGGGTGCAGGATTATCACCATGGATTCAAAACAGGAATCAGTGGGGTTCTACGAGAAATTCGGGTTCAAACGAGCAACCCGGAGATCCACCGATCCGGTCCATATGTATATGGACTATCACAAACTGTTAGAGATAGAATACCTGATAGTGTGAGCACGCGGCCGATCCCCCCTCCTTTACCAATCTGCCACCCCCGACACGCGGCGAGACCCTGTTCTCCGCCCCTCACCCATACGAGAGCCGCGGCTCGACGGGGATGTAGTCCCGGACGACGATGTTGTCGGCGTAGAGGTGGTGCGGAGCCCCGGAGTACCACGCCGAAGACCCGATCAGGGCGAACTCATCAAAGACCACATCCTCCGGCACCGGCGAGCCGTCCGCGAACCGCAGGGGTGCGCTCCCCAGGTATTCGCCGTCCATCCAGGCGTGTTCGGTGGCGTTCGGCGTCTCTAAAACAACCCTGACGTGGTACCAGGTATCGGTCTCAGCCTGTCTATCGGCGGAGAAGTTCCGGTGGTCGCCGTCGTAGTAGTGCTGCACCGACCCGTTCCTGAGGTGGAGCGCGTAGAGCCGGTCGGTCCCGTTCCAGGCCTGGATGTAGCCCGAGCCGCACCATTTCCCGAACTTGCTCACCCGGAAGTCCCCCTCGATCACCAGCGGGCCCGCGGAGATATTCGCGGTACAGACCCTTCTCTCGTTGAACTCCGGGAGGTCCGGGTCGGAGACGTTGATATCCCCGGCATATCCGCCGCTACGGACAACATCGGACTGAACGAGCGCGCTCGAGCCGCAGGACGACCACCGCGAGAGGTCGCCGCGCTCGTAGTCCTCGAAGAAGAGGAAGACCGCGTCGGGGTCACCGGCGTCCCGGGCATCGGGGTTGCCGTAGAGCATGGTCACCGCCGTCGCCCTCGCCGGGAGGGCGAGCCAGACGTGGGCGTGGGAGCCGGCGGTCACGTCCTCGATCCAGTAGGGGACGGCTCTCCCGTCAGCGTCGACGAACCGGATGTCGGCGAAATCCGGCCGCATACCGGGAAGATAGGTCGCGTTGAAGGAGACCGCGAGACCGTCTATAGCGGAGGGGCGGTCGACCGATACCATCTGCCGGTGGGAGAAGGTCCCGGGGGTATCGTCCAGCCAGTAGCGCGCTGTCACCTCCGCAGCCGCCCCGGCGGTGAGGAGCGCGAGTCCTGTGAGGAGAGCGATCCAGGTGGTGTTCATGGTGCCCCCGTGAGAACCCGCCCCTATATCCATCTAACGGCCGGCGCACCCCAATGCTGATGCTGTCCGGGAGCGACCGATCAGTACCGTGAACGAGACCATCGCGATCATCGGGGGAGGGCCCGCCGGGCTCTTCTGCGCTCTCGGGGCAGCAGGCGCCGGGAGAACCGTCATCGTCTTCGAGAAGAAGCCCGCGGCGGGCCGAAAGCTCCTCATCACCGGGTCGGGGCAGTGCAACATCACCCACGACGGTGAGGTCCCCGACTTCCTCTCCCGCTACGGCGACCACGGCACGTTCCTCCGGCCCGCGCTCATGAACTTCACGAACCGCGACCTCATCCGGTTCTTCGCCGACCGGGGGCTTTTCATGGAGACCGAGCCCGGCGGGAAGGTCTTCCCCAAGACCCGGAAGGCCGCCGACATCCTCGCCGTCCTCCTCGCTGAGTGTGCCGCTCGCGGGGTGGAGATCCGGTATAGCGACCCCGTCCGGGCCGTCGAGCGTGACGGCGACGGGTTCCTGGTCACGGCGAAGGAGGCCGTTCGGGCCTCCACCCTCGTCATCGCCACCGGCGGCGCCTCCTACCCCGCCACCGGCTCGACCGGTGACGGCTACGCCTTCGCCCGGGCCCTCGGCCAGCCGACGACGGAGGTTGCTCCGGCGCTTGCCCCGGTCTACGTCGAGGACTACCCGTTCGCCGACCTCGCGGGGATATCCTTCTCAAATATTACC
>NZ_JAQVNX010000149.1 GCF_028702905.1 Methanofollis sp. | reverse complement strand
AGAAGATCCGTTCTCCGGGTTTTCATGAGGTTTTGACTCTCAACGAGCACCCCATGATGGAGATGGAGAGGACAAAATCACCTTCAGAAAAGGTTCGCCCTCTGCCTTCCCCGTCCTATCGTAATCCAGGGGGTCCGGGGGCAGCGCCCCCGGCGCAAGCGTGCGGGAAGGCACGCTGACCAGACGAACTCCTCAGAACAATTTTCATGCAGTATGCCTGAGGCGTGCTCCCGACTCATGTCTGATTCTACAGATCCTTCTTCCCGACCACCCGACAGAGCTCCTTCCCCTTCTCGTAGGCAGCCTCGACGACCTCGGGCCGCGTCCTGATGTCCCGCACGTGGTCCATGTCCCTCTGGAAGACCCCCTCCCAGTACGGGCAGTCGATGATCTCGCAGAAGGTCCGCGTCGTCTGGAGGGCGCCGTCGAAGTTGTCCGGGAGGTTCATGCCGGAGATGCAGATGAACAGGGTCTTTCTCTCCTTCCGGCGCTCTTTTGAGATGAAAGGCTGCATGCGCATATACTTCGCCATGTAAAAGACCTGAAACCGGTCCATGAAGGACTTCAGTTTGCCCGGGATACCCATCGTCATGATCGGCGTGGCGATGATCAGGCCGTCCATCTCCCTGAACTTCCGGTAGTACGGCGTCAGGTCGTCCTGCATCTGGCAGTCCTCATGGGCCATGCAGTGGAGGATCTCCATGCAGGGCTGGAAATTGAGGTACGGCACCATCACCTTCTCGACCTCGCACCCCGCCTCTTCAGCCCCTTCTACCGCCCTGGTGAAGAGGTACGCGGTGTTTCCCCCCCGCACCGGGCTTCCAAGGAGGGCGATGATCTTTTTCGGCATGCGATCGACCTCGGCCTGCCGCTCTATATAGTTATTCCCGACCGTGGAAAGCAGAACCCGGGGGAGTGAGCAAAGAATATATAAAAGATATTATAATCAATCGTCGGTGAAACAGTGATGGCAGAAAAACCCAGGGACGTGAAAGCAGGCCAGAAGGTCGGGCCGGGAACCTATGTCTGCATCGACTGCGGCCGCGAACTCCATGTGACCGAGGCCGAGAGAGACCTCGTCCAGTGCCCGAGTTGCGCCTGCGAGAACTACCAGTGCTTCCCGATGACCCATATCAGGCCCGACATCAAGACGCCGGAAGACGCCATTCACCCGCCGAAGCGGAAGAAATAGATCCTTCACGAGGGCGAGGACGATGGTCAATGTCGAGGAAGTGGGGCAGGTCTTCATCTGTGAGATCTGCGGCAACGTCGTTGAAGTGAAAGAAGTCGGTGGAGGAGAACTGGTCTGCTGCGGCGAACCGATGGTCCTCCGGGAGTAAGAAAATGGAGCAGAAACTGAAAGAACTGGAAGAGAAGATCGGGAAGGTCCCGAAGATCTTCGCCGAACTCAAGACGGTCGAACCTGATCTCTACGAGAAGGTGATGGGCCTCGACCAGATGGTCTGGGCCGACGGCGCACTCTCCAAACAGACAAAGAAGGTGCTTGCCATCGCCATCGCCGCCGCACTCAGGGACCGCCACGCGGTGCGGGCCCAGATGGCAGGGGCGAAGAGCCTTGGCGTCAAGAAAGAACAGATCGAGGAGGGCCTGAGGGTCGCATTCCTTCTTGCCGGCATGCCCGCCTATGTCTACGGCAAGGCGGCACTCGAAGAATTCATGGGATAGGGAGGGTTGGAGGCAACAGAGATGGAGGAATCACACTCCCTTCCCATTATCGGCGAGGCTGCACCCGATTTCGAGGCGGTCACAACACAGGGGCGCCTCAAACTCTCCGACCTCCGGGGAAAATGGGTCGTCCTCTTCTCTCACCCGGCAGACTTCACGCCGGTCTGCACCACCGAGTTCGTCGCTCTTGCGCAGGCATATCCAGAACTCGAGGCCCTGAACGTGAAGTTGATCGGACTCTCCATCGACAGCGTCCACTCGCACCTCGCCTGGGTGAGGAACATCGAGGAGAAGATGGGCGTGAAGATCCCCTTCCCGGTCATCGCCGACCTCGACATGAGCGTCGCAAAGACGTTTGGCATGATCCACCCGGGCACGAGCAGCACGGAGACGATCAGGACCGTCTTCTTCATCGACCCCGAGGGAAAGATGCGGGCGATGATCTACTACCCGCTCACGAACGGCCGGTACATTCCCGAGATCGTCAGACTGGTGAAGGCCCTCCAGACGACCGACCGGCACAAGGTCTCGACACCGGCGAACTGGCAGCCGGGCGAAAAAGTCGTCGTCCCTCCGCCAAAGACCGCCGCGGAGATGGAGAAGCGGGCCGGCGAGGGCTACGAGTGCAAGGACTGGTACCTCTGCTTCAAAACGGTCTGACTTTTTTGAGGCCGGGGTAAGCCCCGTCCTGTCTTCTTCTGCGGCCATACCCCCGGCCGCGCCTGTCGCGGGCAAACGGATCAGAACACTAATACCTGATAGCGCCTGTCATTGAGAATGATATGGAGGGCATATCCGAACCGAGGCGGCAACTCGCCACCCTGATGAGCAACCTCCCCGGCATGGTGTACCGGTGCAGGAACGATCCCGCCTACCCGATGGAGTTCGTGAGCGAAGGCTCTTATGACCTTCTCGGTTACCCTCCCGCGGCCTTCACCGGCGGCGACGTCATGTACGGCAGCCTGGTCCACCCGGAAGACCGGGACCATGTCTGGAAAGAGATCCAGGAGGCCGTCAGGAAGGGCGGCCCCTTCAGGGTGACCTATCGGGTTAAGACGGCCAGCGGGCTGGAAAGATGGGTCTGGGAACAGGGCAGAGGAGTATTTGACGAGAAAGGTCGTCTTGTCGCCCTGGAAGGGTTCATCGCCGACATCACCAGGCAGGTGGAACTCCAGGAGGATCTCAGGCAGCGCGAACGGCAGCAGAAGGCGATCCTGGACAACATCCCGGATATCGCCTGGCTCAAGGACAGGGAAGGCAGGTTCGTCGCTGTCAACCGGGCATTTGAAGCCGCCACAGGGCGGGCTGCCGGGGAGGTCATCGGCCAGACCGATGCCGTGGTCTGGCCGTCAGAGATCGCGGCAAAGCACCACGCGGAGGACGAGATGGTGATGGCCTCGGGGAGGAGGATCTCCATTGTGGAGCCTATCAGGATGGCAGACGGCTCGGATGGGTGGGTGGAGACGATCAAAACGCCCGTCGCGGACGGCACCGGCCGGGCGGCCGGGACCGCCGGGATCTCGCGGGACATCACCGACAGGAAGGTGATGGAGGAGGCCTTACGCGAGAGCGAGGAACGGTACCGGCTCTTCCTCCAGAACTTCCCGGGCATCGCCTTCAGGACGGACGCCGACCTGAAACCGGTCTTCCTCCACGGCGACGTCGAGGGGATCACCGGGCATTCGGCCGGCGAGATCCTGGCCAGGACCGGGGAGGGAGACACCATCATCCAGCCGGCAGACAGGGAAGCCTATGCAGCGTGTTTTCAGGGCGCCCTCAAAACCGGCAGCCCGGCGACGGCCGACATCAGGATCCTCAGGAAGGACGGAGAGGGCCGGTGGCTGCACCTCCAGGTCCAGCCGGTTCCCGGCCCTGACGGTCGCCCGGCAGGGGTGCAGGGTGCGGTCTATGATATCACCGGCCGAATACAGGCCGAAGAGGAGATCAGGAACCTTGCAAAGTTTCCGGAGGAGAACCCGGGCCCGGTCATCAGGGTGAGCCGCACCGGACGGATCCTCTATGCCAACGAGGCGAGCAGGAGCCTCCTTGAGACGTGGG
>NZ_JAQVNX010000148.1 GCF_028702905.1 Methanofollis sp. | reverse complement strand
GTCGCACCCTTCACGGGTGCGTGGATTGAAACTGCACTTGCCTGCCGAAGAAATAGACGCAGATGGTCGCACCCTTCACGGGTGCGTGGATTGAAACATCAGCGGCCTGTTCGACGGTATCATCCAGATGGTCGCACCCTTCACGGGTGCGTGGATTGAAACGTCTCGTCGATCTTGTGGTCCCCGCACCAGTCGGTGTCGCACCCTTCACGGGTGCGTGGATTGAAACTTGCATCGGTTGATCTTGAAGCGTCGCAGAATGGTCGCACCCTTCACGGGTGCGTGGATTGAACCGCCAAAGTGGGTTGAAGTCCCGCAGGCGGGTAGTCACACCCTTCACAAATGTATGGTTCGAAAAAGGCCGGCCAGAGGCCACACACCCCGCAACCCTTATGCCCCCCCAACAGGCAACCTCGCCCCTCATGCAGCTCCGTGACTTCGCCCTCGAACGCTTTTTCGCACAGCACGAGTTCACCGCTCCCCACCTTCTCTGCACCTCGGACTGCGAGTCAGTGAGCGTCGCCGCCGTCGCCCTCAGGCACCGGGACGCCCTTGTGGAGAGGAACCTCGGGATCATACGCTCGAACCTCGCCCTCCTCGACAGGTTCTTCGCGGAGCACGCCGACGTCCTCGCCGGGGTCCGCCCGCGGGCCGGCGCGATCGCCTTCCCCCGCGTCCTGGCCGACGAGGGCGCGGAGGCGTTCTGCCTCGACGCCATCAGGACAGCCGGCGTCCTCCTCCTGCCGTCCACGAAATATGACGGCTACGACGATCACCACGTCAGGATCGGTTTCGCGCGGGCCGACATGGCGGTCTCCCTCGCCAGATTCGGGGAGTACCTCGCTTCCCGTCCCACTCCTTAAATAGGATCGGGGCGTGGACACAGCAGGGCAGCGCCCTGCCGGTGACGCCCATGACGATCCACTCCCTGCACCGCGACGAACTCCTTGCCCGACTGGAGACGGGTGAGGCGGGGCTGACGGCCGAGGAGGCACGGAGAAGGCTTGCCGCCGGAGGCCCCAACGAGATCCAGAAAAAAGAGCGGAAAAATTATCCCAGAGAGTATCTCCGGCAGTACGTCCAGTTTTTTGCGGTCCTCCTCGAGGTCGCCGCCGTCCTCTCCTTTCTCGCCGACGGCTATGCGCCGGGCGAGGGCTACGACATCCTCGGCTATGCGGTCCTCGGGGCGGTCGTCATCAACGCCACCTTCGCCTTCTGGCAGGAATACAAGGCCGATCGGACCATCGAGGCCCTGCTCAGGCTGATGCCCTCGATGGTGACGGTGCGGCGCGACAATGCCGCCGCAACGGTGGACGCGAGAGAGGTCGTGCCCGGCGACATCCTCCTCCTCGAAGAGGGCGACAGGATCGCCGCCGACGCCGTCCTCATTGAGGCGCACTCGCTGTACGTCGACATGGCGACTCTCACCGGCGAGTCGAGGCCGAAGAAGAGGGTGACCGAACCCTCCGAGGCGAAGGCCGTCCTTGAAGCAAAGAACGCCGTCTTTGCCGGGACCACGGTCCTCTCGGGCAACGGCAGCGCGGCCGTCTATGCTACCGGCCAGAAGACCGAGTTCGGCAGGATCGCCTCCCTGGCGAGAGAGGTGAAGAAGCGCCCGACCCCCATGCAACTGGAGATCGTCAGGATCACCAGGATCCTGACGGTCGCGGCCATCCTCGTCGGCGGCGTCTTCTTCGTCCTCGGATACCTCGCGGGTTTCGGCGTCCTCGTGGCGGCGATCTTCGCCCTCTCCCTCATCGTCGCCAATGTCCCGGAGGGGATGCTCCCGACCATCACCCTCTCCCTCTCCCTCGCAAGCCAGAACATGGCGAATCGGAACGCCCTGATCAAGAACCTCGACTCCGTCCAGACACTGGGGAGCACGACGGTGGTCTGCACAGACAAGACAGGCACCCTCACGAGAAACGAGATGACGGCGAAGGAGATCTTCCTCGCCGGCGGGGAGACCGTCACCATCACCGGCGAGGGCTACCTGGCAGGCGGCGAGTTCACGATCCGGGGGGAGAGGCCGGGGGTACGGGACCGCCTGGACTTTTTCCTCCGCGCCGGTCTCCTCAACTGCAGGGCGATGATCGAGGACGACACCTACTTCGGCGACCCGACAGAACTCGCCATCGTCGCCGCGGCGCGAAAAGCGGGCGTAGGGCCGGGCGACTACGAAAAGGTAGAGGAGATCCCCTTCTCCAGCGAGAGGAAGATGATGTCCACCATCACCGAGAAGGACGGCAGGAGTTTCATCTTCACCAAGGGCGCCCCGGAGGTGGTCCTCGGCCTTGTGTCCGCGTACGTCGACGGGGAGGGCCGGGTCGTGCCCTTTGACGAGGGAGAAAGAGAGAGAGTCCTCGCCCGCGCCGACGAGATGGAGAGGGCGGCGTACCGCCTCCTCGCCGTCGCCTACCGGGAGGGGGAGGAGGAACGCGACCTCGTCTTCCTCGGCCTCGTCGGCCTGATGGACCTCCCGCGGGCCGAGGTCTACGAGGCGATCAGGACATGCCGCGTCGCCGGCATCAGGGTGATGGTCCTCACCGGCGACAATCCCGTCACCGCCCGCGCCGTGGCAGAGGAGATCGGCCTCTCTATGGACCGGGTGATCACCGGCGACGACCTCGTCGCGATCCCCGAGGCAGACCTCAGGGATATCCTCCGCACCGAGGACGTCCTCTTCGCACGCCTCAAGTCGGACCAGAAACTCAGGATCGCAAGCGCCCTCCAGGAGAACGGGGAAGTGGTGGCGATGACCGGCGACGGGGTCAACGACGCCCCGGCCCTGAAAAAGGCCGACATCGGGATCTCGATGGGAAAGAAGGGGACAGAGGTCGCGAAGGAAGCGGCCGACATGATCCTCATCGACGACAACTTCTGCTCGATCGTCGCCGCCGTCGAGGAGGGGCGGACCGTCTACTTCAACATCAAGAAGTTCGTCACCTACATCCTCGCCTCGAATGTCCCGGAGATCGTGCCTTACATCCTCCAGTTCTTCTTCAAGATCCCCCTCCCCCTCTCGGTCATCCAGATCCTCTCCATCGACCTCGGTTCCGACATGCTCCCCGGCCTCGCCCTCGGGTCCGAGCGACCGGAGAGGGACATCATGAAGATGCCGCCTGTCGGGAAGAACGACCGCATCCTCGACCGCGAGGTCTTCAAACGCGGCTACTTCTTCCTCGGCATCATCGAGGCGACCGCGGCGATGACGGCCTTCCTCGGTTTCCTCTTTCTCTCCGGCTGGCAGTACGGCGACCTCTCGATCAGCGGCACAGAACTTCACAGGCAGGCGATGACCATGACCCTCCTCGGGGCGGTGACCTGCCAGCTCGCCAATGTCTGGACTCTCAGGTCCTGGGAGTTCTCGGCATTCGAGAGGGGCCTCTTCAAGAACCGCCTCCTCATCGTGGCGGTGGTCCTCGAACTGATCTGGATCTTCCTGCTCCTGAATGTCGGCGCCGTCCAGGTGATCTTCAACACGGCGTCCGTCCCGCCGCCCTATCTCCTCCTCCTCGTCCCCTTCCCCATCATACTCTTCGCCTCTCACGAGGTCTACAAGTACCGGATCAGGAAGAGGATGAACCTGCAGAGGTCGGACACCACGGAGCGGAAAACCGAGTTATGCGGGGAGAAAAAGTGATGGGGGCAGCAGGGGGGTCAGGGCGACGACCCGCGATCCCATCGAGTTTTTCCCGGACATTCTCCCGCATCCTCCTCTCGATCTTCGCGTCGTACTCGACCATCCGGCCCCCTTCAACTTCCTCCGCAAGGAGTCCCCGGTCTTTAGGCCGGGGAGGAATTGCGGTTCACACACATAACTCCAAATACTTTTGAGTGAAATAATTACATGTGCTCACCCCAAAGACGGTCATCCTCAGGCTGGA
>NZ_JAQVNX010000147.1 GCF_028702905.1 Methanofollis sp. | reverse complement strand
GATTGTTAACTTCGGAGGTACATGTTGTGAATGAACATGATTTTAGGCTGAAATCTCTTCTGATCTCCTGCCTGTGTATCATACTGTGTATTGTCCCGGCAGCGGCTGAAGACGTTACCGTGGAACGAACTCTTTCTGCTGCCGATATTGCACAGGGCAACAACCTGGAAGTGATGCTCTCCGTCGAGGGAATCCAGGCTGGCGGAATTGTGGAGACGATCCCTGACGGATTTACGTTTGTCGGGACAGATCATCCGGCAGATAGGTACGGTATTTCTGGGCAGAAAGTCCTGTTCTCCGTGATCGGCGAGAACGAGATCGCCTATCGTGTGCAGGCCCGGACGGTTGGTACCTGGACCTTTTCCGGGGCCTGGGATGACGCCGTCAGCATGACGAACGGCACGATCGCTGAGAGCCAGGTCACGGTCAGCCAGCCTTATTGGGGTGGTTCCGGTGGCGGCGGCGCGACGAACTCCGCCGCCACCCCGACCACAGGTACAGGGGAGAGCCGCGTCATCCAGATCGAGGGAGAGGAGATCACAGGGATGATCGTCTCCGGAGCCGGGCTCCCCGAAAACCTGAGCGTCTCCTGTCATTACGTTGATCTGCCCGCGACGATCCCGACGGTACCCGGAGAGGTCTACAGGTATTACAATCTCACCATCCCTGCCGTGAACGGATCTATAGAGGGTGTGATGATCCGTTTCAGCGTCCCGATGGACTGGGTTAAGAACCAGACCTTCAGCGCTGCCGGAGTCTCCCTGTACCGGTATGCGGACGGCTGGACTTCTCTCAACACGACCCTGACCGGAACGGTGAACGGTTCGTACACCTTTGAGGCCGAATCCCCGGGATGCTCCATCTTTGCGATCTCAGGAAAAGAACCGGATAAGGCCGCGGCCGCTTCTGTCCAGACCACGCAGCCGACCCCCGCCGCCACGCCGAAGGCGCAGGTCACGTCGGTTGCGGGTGCAGTGGCAGAAGATAATGAGACCGCCGAAAACTCGCTCATTCCTCTTGTCGGCGGTCTTGCAGTGGTTGTGATCGTGATCGGTGCCGGCGCCTGGTATCTCTACCGTGGACGCGGCACAGAGAAGGAGGAGTAAACAATGACAGATAGAAGGAAACCAGGCATTATTCTGCTCTGCTGCGCCGTCTTCTTCCTCGCCTGCTGCGTGCCGGCCTCCGCCGGCGTCCCGGGCGACACGGATGGCGACACGTTCGTCTCGGAGGGAGAACTTGCAACAGCGATCCAGGGCTACCTGAACGCCACGTATGCAGGCGGTATCGGCGGCCTCGATCGGGCCGCTCTCTCTCTTGCCGCCCATAACACCCTGAACATCCCATACGGCCAGATCGTCGTTGCGGTCAGCAGCACAGGCGATCTCCTGCAACCATCGTACATCGACGGAAAGGGCGTCCCTCCAGGCTCCCTCATCTATGAAGGGCTCGTCACCAGAACGAACGATAAGGACCATATCGGCTGGCTTGCGACGTCCTGGGAGCCCTCGGCCGACGGGACGATCTGGACTTTTCATATCCCGGAAGGGGCGACCTGGCACGACGGCGTCCCGGTCACTGCAAGCGATGCGGTCTTCTCGTACTACTATCTCAAGGAAAAAGGTCTCAAGAACAGCGGCGTCCTGAAGCACGTCACCTCGGTAGAAACTCTCGATGATACCACGGTGGTCTATTACTGCGACTGCTGCATGCCCCTTTTCGCGGATGTCCTCGCCACCGGGCCGGGCGTTGCGATCTTCCCCGAACATATCTGGGGCGACATTGAGGACCCGGCCAAGCAATCGGATCCCAAGTACATCGGTTCAGGCCCCTTCAAGTATGTCTCAAGCGTCTCCGGGGATTCCTACAAACTGGAGGCATACAGAGACTACCATGGAACGTTACCCTATGTCGATAAGGTCGTACGGAAACTCTACTCTTCCCAGGACACACGGGTCCTCGCCCTGAGGAACGGTGATGTCGACTACGTCTACGATCTGGCTCCTACCACCGCCCGCTCGCTCCAGGACAAGGCCGGGATCGGAGTTACGACGATTCCATCGGGGGGGAAGGCCTACGAGGTCGCCTTCACCTGCGACGTCTATCCGGCGAACATCACGGAGTTCAGGCAGGCCCTCAGCCACGCGGTGAACCGGGACGCGATGTGCAGTATCATCGACAGTTCTGCGACTCGCGCGACCGACACGGTGTTCCTGGTCCCCGCCCTTGCAGGCGACCAGGTGAACGAGGACACGAACGGCCTGTATGACTACGACCTGGACAAGGCAAAGACGATGCTTGCCGACGCCGGTTTCACCCTGAAGACCGAAGACGGGAAGAACGTCCTGTACGGGCCCGACAACGCGCCGGTCGCGATCACTATCCCGCTCGGCGACAAGGCGTCGATCAACAAGGTCGACGAAAAGATTCTCCTGGTCCTGAGGGAAGACTGGGAGACCGAACTCGGCATCCGGATCACGGTCGAGAACCTCCAGTCCGACTCCTCTACGTACAAAAAACGAATCGGGGAGACCGCTGTCCACTTCGACGGCATGCCCCGCCTCTTCCACGACGACATCAGCCGCCTGGATAATTTCCAGAAGAGTCCGCGCGGCCATAATTACTACCACTTCGACGATGCTACCTTCAACGGGCTGATCGACGATCTCAGCAATACCATGGATGCCGCAGAGAGGCAGGCGATCGGAGACAGGCTCCAGGTGATCCTCTCCGAGCAGGTTCCCTGTATCCCGGTCTGTTCGATGGATTCCTTCAACGCCTACCGTTCTGACCGGTTCGCCGGCTTCAATGAGCTGATCCTCGAAGATGGCGGCGACATCAACATCTTATCGCACGTCAAGCCGGCAAGTACGGAGGTGAACGGGTAGATTCGTGACGCCGGAGGGTTCGAGAGAAGGGTCATCAGGCCTCTCCCCCTCTTTTTGCACTTCCCGGCCCGGGATGCACCTGCGTCAGACCGACGACTATGAGAGCGGAATATGTTCTGCGAAGGCTCCTGTATTCAGCGGTGGCCTTCGGCATCAGCGTCACCATCATGTTTGCCCTCCTCCATCTCATGCCCGGGGACTACATCACCCGGTACCTGGAAGGGATCTACGTCATCGCGCCGCCTGAAGTCGTTTTGGCATACAACAACGCTTACGGCCTGGACCGTCCTCTCATCGACCAGTATTTCAGTTATTTTCTCGGGATACTCCAGGGTGACTGGGGTTATTCCCTGAGTTACAGTCGGCCGGCTCTGGACGTGATCTGCGAGAAATCGGTCTGGACTCTCGTGATCCTCCTTCCGGCGACAATCCTCTCCATCATCGCAGGCATTGCGATCGGGGCGTATTCCGGGTGGAAACGCGGTTCAAAGGTCGACGTCGCTCTCCTGAACGGGATGATTTTTCTCCGGGCGATCCCCTCATACTGGCTCGCTCTCATGATCCTCCTCGTCTTCGCCTTTTATCTTGGCCTTTTCCCGCTCGGCGGTTACGTGAGCATCAGCGCCCTCGACACCGGGATCGACCCCCTCGATGTGATGGACCACGCTGCCCTGCCGATCTTCACGCTCTTCCTCTTCTCGGTGACCGGGACATACTACCTGATGCGGAACTCGATGCTCATGACGGCCGGCGAAGACTACATCGTCACGGCCCGGGCGAAGGGCCTCGATGATATGACGATCCTCCGGCGGCACGCCCTGAAGAACGCCATGCTCCCGATGGTGACGAAGGTCGCCCTCCAGTGTGCCGGGATGCTCACCGGGAGTATCTTCGTCGAGACGATCTTCTCCTGGCCGGGTATCGGTATGCTCACCTTTGAGGCCCTTCAGGTCCGCGATCTCCCCTTGCTCCAGGGGATCCTGCTGATGGACACGCTCATTGTCCTTGTGGCGAA
>NZ_JAQVNX010000146.1 GCF_028702905.1 Methanofollis sp. | reverse complement strand
CGCTATACTATGCCCTGTACGCTCTCCAGCACCGCGGGCAGGAGAGCGCGGGGATGTCCACTTTTGACCACCGGCCCTATGTCCACAAGGGCAAAGGGCTTGTGGCCGAGGTATTTGATGAGCAGATCCTCCAGAAGCTCAAGGGAAACGTTGGTATCGGGCATGTCCGGTATCCGACGACCGGCGCAAACCTGCCGGAGAACATCCAGCCATTCAATTTTGTCTGTAGAGATCATACGCTCTCCCTTGCCCACAACGGCAACCTCGTAAACACCGATGCCCTGCGGTCCGCCTATGAACAGGACGGGCAGATCTTCTGCACAAGCACCGATTCCGAGGTGATCGCGACGATCCTTGCCCACGAGCTCCGCGACTCGGGCTCTGTCGAGGACGCCGTCGGCGTGGCGATGCGGAAGTTGCGGGGGTCGTACTCGGTCGTGCTGATGCTCGACGAGACGCTGTACGCCTTCCGCGACCCTCTCGGGATCAAGCCCCTCTGCATTGGGCGCACCGAGACCGGATATATCGTGGCCTCGGAGAGCGTTGCGATCGACGCCCTGAACGGCACCCTGCTCAGGGACGTGCGGCCCGGCGAACTGATCACGGTCACGGAGAACGGGATCCGGTCTGTCCAGATCGCGACGTCTGATAGGCGTGCCCACTGCATGTTCGAGTATGTCTATTTCGCGCGGGCAGACTCGGTCATCGACGGCACCCTTGTCTATGACGCCCGCCGGAAGATCGGTGAGGTCCTCGCACTCGGTGCACCTGTCGATGCCGACATGGTTGCTCCGGTGCCTGATTCGGGGACGGCATACGCGATTGGCTACTCGACTGCATCGGGCGCTCCGTACCTGGAGGGCCTGATGAAGAACCGCTATATGGGCCGGACATTCATCATGCCGAACCAGCGGAAGCGGGAGAACGCCGTGCGCATCAAACTGAACCCGATCAAAAAGCACCTTGAGGGCAAGTCTGTCGTGCTCATCGACGACTCGGTGGTGCGGGGCACGACCTCACGGCGGATCATCGACATCGTCAGGGACGCCGGGGCAAAGGAGGTCCATCTCAGGGTCGGTTCGCCGCCGATCATCGCACCCTGTTATCTCGGGGTCGATTTCCCGACACGGACCGAACTCATTGCAAATGAGCGAACTACCGACGAGGTGCGCGTCCTCATCCATGCCGACTCCCTCTATCATGTCCCTCTGGACAGAATGGTGGAGGCGATCGGCATCGACATCGGCAACCTCTGCACCGCCTGCCTCACCGGGAAGTACCCGGTCGAGGTCTGCGGGGAGTGCTGCGACTGCCGGTGCATTGAGTTTGAGAAAGGGAGCGTCCAGACGCGTCTGGATCTGGACTGATACCTTTTCTTCTTTCTCTGTTCTCCCAATCGGTGTCGTACTTGTAGCAGGAGTTTCTGCCCCTCTCGAAAGCCCTGGGGGCCCCGGTCCCCCTGCGATGGACCCCGGAGGTCTCTCCTCTTCTGGATTGAATGTTTCGGGCAGAAGAAGCTCTGATCCTCTTTCCTGTCATCCCGTGCCTATCCCGGGGCGGGGTTGCTCGTGGCGGTCGCCAGTATCTCAGGCACATCTCCGAGCTGCCCGCAGGCGAAATATGCTCGTTTTATGTTGCCCTGGGGCTGCACGGTGTTGTCGTGGGGAAAAAACGCTCTGCGCTTTGAAAAAGTGTCAGAATAGTAGCGAGGGATGGATTTGAACCATCGGTCTACGGGTTATGAGCCCGTCGGGATTTCCTGACTACCCTACCTCGCTCCGGTATATTAACAAGGTTGTCCCAGCGTATATAGTTTCCCTCGCAGCAGGGGATAGATTAATGTACTGCCCTTTCTCTCCCTCCCGTGGACGGTGAAACCGAAGCGGTCGGGTAAAGAAGCGCGAGGGTTGCCGCCCTGAAAGAGGGCGTGCTCACCTTTGACATTGCCCTATTTTCCCGTGCGCCGGTGAGAAAGTGTTTGGATTATCTGAATAACCCTTTCGGCCCTGTCCTCTCCCCCAGTTGTGCGGCAAGGACGAAGTCTGTCCGTGTCAACCCGCCTGATGAGTGGGTGTACCAGGAGACCTCCACCTCGTGGTATTTCCTGAGACAGATGTCCGGGTAGTGGCTGGCGCTTTCCGATCCAAGGGCGATGACCTCGTTGATGAAGGTGCACGCCTCCCCGACGGACCTGAAGACGAACCTCCGTCTCAACCGTCCGTTCTCCAGGCACCACCCCGGCACGTCGGGGAGGAGGGCCAGCATCTCCCTTCTGGTGAGCGGCGCTGCACCGGGCACGATGGGCCGTGCCGACTCCTTGCTGAGAGGCATGGTAGTGCCTCTCTGTCCTCATATATGATGGTTTGCTCTCCGGCGATGAAAACTTGTTATGGACGAAGACCGCACTTTTCTCCATGTCGGCCGTCTTCTCCTCCCTCCATCCCACTCTTCAGGGCATTATTGCCGGCCGCCTCGGCTGGGACGACCTGCGCCCGGTGCAGGAGGCGGCCTGCCAGGCCGCCGCCGACGGCCGCGACCTCCTTGTCGTCGCCGGCACGGCCGGGGGCAAGACCGAGGCAGCGCTCATCCCGGTGATCGATGCCGTCCTGAAGGGCGGTCTTGCCGGCGTCGCCTGCCTCTGCCTCTCCCCCCTGAAGGCCCTGATCAACGACCAGGAGGAGAGGATGCTGGAGATATGCACCCCTGCCGGTCTCTCGGTCGCAAAGTGGCACGGCGACGTCGGAAAGGGCGAACGCTCCTGGTCGGGCGGCGACCCGCCCCACATTCTCCTCACGACGCCCGAGTCCCTGGAGGTGATCCTCCTCGACCGCTCTCTCAGGCCCGACCTTGCGCACCTCAGGTTCGTCGTCGTCGACGAGGTCCACGCCTTTGCCGCCGACCTGCGCGGCGTCCAGATCCGGTGTCTCCTCGACCGTCTCGACCGTCTCGCCGGCCGGCCCCTCCAGAGGATCGGCCTCTCGGCCACGGTCGGCAACCCCGGCGAGATCCTTGCCTGGCTCTCCGGTCCCGGCCGCGAGGCCGGCCTTGTCGCCTCTCCGGTCAGGCCCGGGAAGAAGCAGTTCTCCTTCTCCCTTGCCGTGGGGAAGGAGGAGCAGGCCGCCGCCGTCGCCGGCCTGGTCGCCGGCAAACGGGCCCTCGTCTTTGTGCGGAGTCGGAGCGAGGCCGAAGGACTTGCCACCGCCCTCAAAGGGAGGGTCGATCGCCTCTCCGTCCACCACTCGTCCCTCTCTGCTGCGGTGCGCCGGGAGGCCGAGGACTCCCTCTCCGTCCCCTCCTCCTGCGTCATCTGCACGAGCACCCTGGAACTCGGCATCGACATCGGCGGCCTCGACCTTGTCGTGCAGGTCGGCCCCCCGGCCTCCGTCTCCTCCTTCCTTCAGCGCCTCGGCCGCACAGGCAGGCGCGGCGGGGCCGCGCGGATGGCCTTTGTCCTCGGGTCGGACCTCGACCTCCTCCTGGCGGCCGGCGCGATCGAAGCGGCGGCGCGGCGTGAGGTCGAACCCCTCAGACCACCCTCCCTCCCGTACACGGTCTTTGTCCAGCAACTTTTCCTCGCCCTCATCGGTGCGGGACGTCTCCCGCGCCGCTCCCTCCTTTCCTCCCTTCTCTCGTCTCCGGTCCTTGCCGGCATCGGGCCCGACGACGCCGGGGCTATCGTCGACCACCTCCTCGCCACCACCCACCTTGCCGCCGACGGCCCCTTCCTGATGCCCGGCCCCGCGGCAGAGCGTGACTTCTCCCGGTCCCACTGGTCGGCCCTCCTCTCTGTCTTTTCCACAGGCGCCGCGTTCCGGGCCCTCACACCGGAAGGCGAGGAGGTTGGCGACCTCGACGCGCGGTTCGTCGCCGGGGGAGTCGGGACAGTCTGCACCCTGGGCGGGCGGCGGTGGCGGATCATCGCCCTCGACCCCGGCCACCGCATCGCCACCGTCGTCGGTGAGGGCGGGG
>NZ_JAQVNX010000145.1 GCF_028702905.1 Methanofollis sp. | reverse complement strand
TGTGTCCTGCCGACGCTCTCCTCCGGGGGACTACCGCCCCCGTCAGCGAAAACCTTCGGTTTTCTCGAACTCGCTGGCGCTCGTTTCCCCCGGTGCAGGATAGGCGGAGGGATGGCAATCTCCCACCTCAGGATCTCTGCTCTGTCTTCCCCGGCCCTATCCTAATGTGGGGTCCGGGGGCAGCGAGCGTCAGCGAGCTTGAGAAAGCCGAAGGCTTTCGAAGAGCCCCCGGCGAGCCGCGTGGGGAAGGCGGGGGGTCGGGGTTTTCCTCCGGGGAACTGCCTGTGGTGTGTGCGGGAAAGATGATTGATCTGTGTTTCTGGAAGCCCGTTGATCGCCGCTCTCCACGTGGTGCTTTCGATAGAGTCTCCCGGTCTCTGTTTCCTACCCATACCTTTTATGCCTCCCTCGCCCACTCCCCCCTGAGGGCACAGACCTATGGAATGGTACAGCAACCTCGACCTCTCCATCCTCATCATCGACTCCGAACTCGGGGCGAAGACCGCGGGAGGCATCGCCCTCCGGGAGATCATCAGGCTCCTGAAAGACCTTGACTTCGACGTGGTCGAGGCCACGACCATCGACGACGCCTTCTCCATCTTCAGGTCGTCGTACCCGGAGATTGCCGGCGTCCTCCTCGACTGGGACCTCCAGGCCGACGCCCCCGACGCACCGGGGCCGGCCGAGATGATCCGGGAGATCAGGACGAGGAACAGGTCGCTCCCGATATTCCTGTTCACCCGCAAACTGGCGGTGAACGAGATCCCCCTGGAGGTGGTCCGGACCATCGACGGCTACTTCTGGAAACTCGACAACACCCCGCGGTTCATCGCCGGCCGGATCGAGGACGTCACCGGCGACTATCTCGACACCCTCCTCCCGGCCTTCTTCGGGGAACTCGTCAGGTACACGCAGGAGTACACCTATGCCTGGCACACCCCCGGCCACACCGGCGGCGCCGCCTTCCTCAAGTCGCCGGTCGGCAAACTCTTCTACGAATTCTTCGGCGAGAACACCCTCAGGGCCGACCTCTCCGTCTCCGTCCCCGAACTCGGGTCCCTCCTGGAGCACTCGGGCGTGGTGGGCGACGCCGAGGCCGACGCCGCCCGGATCTTCGGGGCCGACAGGACCTATTTCGTGACGAACGGGACCTCGACGGCGAACAAGATCGTCTTTTCGTCCTGCGTCTCCCCCGGCGACATCGTCCTCGTCGACAGGAACTGCCACAAGTCGGTGATGTACGCGATCATCCTCACGGGCGCCGTCCCCGTCTACCTGGTCCCGACGCGGAACAACTACGGGATCATCGGCCCCATCCCCGCGTCCGAGTTCTCGGAGGATGCAATCCTGGAGAAGATCCGGTCGAACAGGCTGGCGCAGCCCGATGCCGCCCCGAAACTCGCCGTCATTACGAACTCCACCTACGACGGCCTCTGCTACGACGTCGTCGCGATCCGCGGCTGGCTGCGGGGCATGGTGGACGCCCTCCACTTCGACGAGGCGTGGTACGGCTATGCCTGTGTCCACCCCCTGTATGAGGGGCGGTACGCGATGTCGGGGGCAGGCCTCGGCCCGGACGACCCTGTCCTCTACGCCACCCAGTCCACCCACAAGGTGCTCGCCGCCTTCTCCCAGGCCTCGATGGTCCACATCCTCGACGGCCACCGCCCCGAGGATGGCCGGGTCGACCCCGAACGTTTCAACGAGGCCTTTATGATGCACTCGTCCACCTCTCCCGCCTACTCGATCATCGCCTCCCTCGACGTCGCCGCAAAGATGATGGAGGGCGACTCAGGCACGGCCCTCATCGCCGACACCCTTGAAGAGGCGCTGATCTTCAGGCAGAAGATGGTCCAGATAGGTGAGCAACTCGCGGCGGGCGAGGAGGCGGGGGAGAGGTGGTGGTTCGGGATCTGGCAACCCGAGGGCGGGGACTTTCCCGACCTGCGGCCCCGCCCCGAGGCCGGCGACGACCTGGAGAGACACCTCGCCTTCTGGACGCTCAGGCCCGGCGATGCCTGGCACGGGTTCGAGGGCCTGGACGAGGGCTATGTCCTCCTCGACCCCCTGAAAGTGACCGTCCTCACGCCGGGCGTGGAGAAGGACGGCGGCATGGGGATGCGCGGCATCCCGGCCCCGGTCGTCTCCCGCTTCCTCCAGTCGCGCGGGATCGTCGTGGAGAAGAGCGGCTTCTACTCTTTCCTCATCCTCTTCACGATGGGGATCTCGCGAGGGAAATCGGGCACCCTCATCGCCCAGCTCTTCGAGTTCAAGGACCTCTATGACGAGAACGCCCCGCTTGAACGGGTCTTCCCGGCCCTCACCCGCGCCCACCCCGAGATCTACGGCGGCATGGGGCTTGCCGACCTCTGCGACGCGATGCACGCCTACCTCAGGAGGCGGAACATTGCAGGCGTGCTGAAGACGGTGTACGCCGGCATCCCCGAGGCCGTGATGACCCCGGCCGAGGCCTACCGCCACCTCGTGGCCGGCGAGACCGAGACGGTGCCCATCGGCTCGATCATCGGGAGGACGGCGGCGGTGATGGTCGTCCCGTACCCGCCCGGCATCCCTGTGCTGATGCCAGGCGAGAGGGTCCTTGAGGAGGACCGCTGCCTCGTCAACTTTCTCCTCCTGTACGGTGACTTCGACACCGCCTTCCCGGGCTTCGAGACCGAGATCCACGGCGTCGTCTCCGAGCAGACTGCGGAGGGGAAGGTCGTCTCCGTCCTCTGCCTGAAGGAGGACGGATGAAGGTGGTCGCGGCGCTCGGCGGCAACGCCATCGTCAGGTACAGGGAGGAGGGGACCGCGGAGGAGCAACTCGGCCACATCGACGCGGCCGTGGCCCCTCTTGCCGCCCTGGTCGCCGCCGGCCACCAGGTCCTGGTCACCCACGGCAACGGCCCGCAGGTCGGCGACATCCTCCTCCAGAACGAGTGCGCGAAGGACGCGGTGCCGCGGATGCCCCTCGACGTCTGCGGCGCCGAGAGCCAGGGCATGATCGGCTACATGGTCCAGCAGTGCATGGCAAACCGGCTTTCTGCGGCCGGTCTCGACCTGCCGGTCGCGACCGTCCTGACCCGGACCCTGGTGGAGAGGTCTGACCCGGCATTTGCCCGCCCGTCCAAGGCGATCGGCCCCTATTATACGGCGCCGGAGGCGCGGGCCCTCGGTGCGTCCGAGAGGTGGACGATGCGGGAGGAAGAGGGGCGTGGCTGGCGGCGCGTGGTCCCTTCCCCCGCGCCCCGCGAGGTCCTTGAGGTCCGGGCGATCAGGTCGCTCTTCGAGAGCGGCGCCGTCGTGATCGCGGGCGGCGGCGGGGGCGTGCCCGTGGTCAGGGAGGGTGACGGCCGTCTCGCGGGCGTCGAGGCGGTCGTCGACAAGGACCTTGCCGCGGAGAGGATTGCCGCGGGCATCGACGCCGACCTCCTCCTCATGCTCACAGACGTGAGGGGGGCGTACCGCCGCTTCGGGACGGCCGAAGAGGAATTGATCCCCGTGATGGACGCTGCGGAGGCAAAACGTCTCCTCGCCGCCGGGGAGTTTGCGGAGGGGTCGATGGCGCCGAAGGTCGAGGCGGCCGTCAGGTTTGTCCGCGGCGGCGGTCAGTCGGCCGTCATCGCACATCTCGACGATGCGGAGAAGGCCGTCAGGGGCCGTGCCGGGACGCGTATCACCGCCTGACCGTGCAGGTCATGCAGTGCGCCCCGCCGTACCCGCCTGTGGCATTGGTGAGCGCGACCGGCACCATCTCAAGGCCTGCCGCGGCGACCTCCTTCGTGTACGGGAAGAACCCGCCCCCGGCCATGAGGCGCCGGTAGTCCTCCCGGGCCGCCGCGAGGAGGGCGTCGTACTTCCCCGGCCTATCCGCCGCCTTCTCCTGCAACCTTTCGATGACGCGGGGGGCGAGCGCCCCGGCGTCGACGGCGACCGCCTCCCTGTCCCTGACGCAGAGAAAGTTCGAGGCATAACAGAGCTGTTCGAGAGTAGTGATCGGGACGACGGCAAAATCCTTTTCTTTGAGGTAAGAGGCAAGGTTCCCCTCCCATCCGGCCGTCACGAACCCGTCCGTCTCCCGGTGGAGCACCTCGACCACCG